>JAABSK010000099.1 GCA_011390435.1 Desulfobacteraceae bacterium
ATAAAAGTAACTTTTTCTGCAGCTCTTTTCATATAATCTCATTGCCTTCTTATAGGATTTAGGTAGCACACAGTTTGATAAGTCTATTACTGAATGATTTTCCATAGTTTCTCCCCATAATATTGGTTTATATCAAAACAATCTTTTCCACTTTAGCAAAATGTTAACTGTTATATTGAATTTTATAGATATAAGGGTGTTAAATAATTGCTGGAGAAGCATAAAATAACCCTTTTTAAACCGCATCAGTTTCATTATGTGCCACCAGATTCGCCATGTAACATTTTTTTAAAAATGCTTGACAGGGTCTCTGACGAATTGTTATGTTCACTACATAAATGAAGTGAATACAATTCATACAATAAAGATGAGTCGGAGAGGAAATATGATTTATTATGGGCGAAAGGGCCAATATACTGGCGGAGAAGCCATTGGAATATTAACATTGGAGAGTAGTCCGGTCGCCTTTATTCCCGGAGATGTCAATAATGCATCCACTTATCCCTTTCCTGTGAGATACCAGAATGTAAAGGGGTTTACAGTCCAAAAAGCGATCGGGAAAGACCCGTCCATATTCGGAGCCCTGCTGGAAGCGGCACAGGCACTCCAGGCCCAGGGTGTCCGGGCGATTACCGGAGGGTGCGGGTTCATGGGTATCCATCAATGCCGCTTGGCAAAACAGATAGATGTTCCGGTTTTTTTGTCAAGTCTGATTCAAATTCCTTTTATTTCAACCCTCTTGGGAACCGAAGCACAGGTGGGTATCATCACGGCAGATAGCCGCAATCTCACAGACGATCTGTTGAAACAGGTGAGTGTTTTGGATACATCCTTTCTGCGGATTTCCGGCCTGGAAGACAGGCCCCACTTTTATGGATTTGGTATTCAGGAAACAGGTCGACTGGATGTGGATAAAGTCCGGAATGAGGTGGTGGAGACCGCTGAAAAATTGGTGTCCGATCATCCGGGCATCCGTGCATTGCTTCTGGAATGCAGCCTTCTTCCGCCCTATGCCCGGGCAGTCCAGGCAGCGGTCAACCTGCCGGTGTTTGATTACGTGACCATGATCAAATATGTGTTCACCGCGGTTGTTCAGCATTCCTACCAGGGATTTATCTGATGGGACAGTAATTTAGAGGCTGGGAAAACAGCAGGAGCGGAAGGCCAGTTGTTTCCTGGTAAATATAACCACAATAAAATGGAGGGACAGTAACATGAAGAAAAGTTTAATTCTTTTTTTGGCCGTGATGATGTCAGTGTATGCAACAGTGGTGTCTGCCGGGGAATACACTGGGAAGAAGATCCAGGCCAAACTGGCATCCGAGGAATTGGACGGCGATTTCATGACGGTGTACGCAGAAAAATTCGCCGAGGAAATGAAGACATGGTCGGACGGGAAAATTGATATCGTGGTGTATCCCTACGGCACTCTTGGAGAGACCCGGGACATCAATGAACTCTGCCAGTTGGGGGTAGTTGAATTTGTTTTTTCCGATTATGCATGGATCAGCTCGTTTGTTCCTCAGGCCCAGGTGCTGGCACTGCACTACATATGGCCCAGGGAAAAAATCAATGAAACTTTGCACTGGATCGTGAAAAATGGTGAATCCATGAAGATCCTGGAAGAAAAATTCCGGCAGAAGGGGATGGTACCCCTGGCAATCATGTTCGAGGGCTGGCAGTGGATCACTTCCAAACGGCCTATCAACTCCCTGGAAGATATGAAAGGGCTCAAATTGCGTCTGATGTCGTCAAAACTGCTAGTGGAAAACTACAAGGCGTATGGCGCAAGTCCGACTCCAATGCAGTATGGTGAAATTTATGGCGGACTTCAGACCGGGATCATCGATGCCCAGATGCAGCCAGTTTTCGGCAACTACAGCATGAAGTTTTTTGAGGTGACCGACTACCATACCCAGTTGTGGGCAGAACCCTTTCTGGGTATTCCGACGGTGAACAAGAAATTTTTTGATTCATTGCCCAAAAACGCCCAGGATAAAATGCGTCAATTCTGGCTGGATGCGATTCTGGTATCAAGGGAATGGACAGACCGACGGAATACCGGAGACAAGGAAAAGATTCTCAAAGAAAAACCCAGTTCAACTTTTACAGTGCTGGATGAAGATACCGTTGCCGAATTCAAGGCGATCGCAAAAACCGTCTATCCCAAATATGTGGAAATCGGGGGCGAGGGATCTCAGGAACTGCTGGACAATTTGCTGAAGGATGTGGATACCGCTAAAAATACACTGGGAATAGATTAATCCTGTTATTATCTGGCCGTCCTGCGACCCGGTGTATTGTAAGTGCTGCGGGACGGCCATTCATAATGGAGCGTGAAACATGGCTGTTGAAAATTCCATTAAAACTGTTACCAGAAAAATTAACAAAACCATCGGCATGATCATCAATGCATTTGAAGTCTGGAGCCTTATGCTGTGCATGTTTCTGCTCACTAGTCTGTTGATTGCTAATGTCATTGCCAGGGAATTTTTCGTCAGTATCTATTTTGCGGAAGAGGTGGCGGAATTTCTGCTCATATTTGTCACGTTCGTTGGGGTCAGCTATGGTGTCAGAAAGGCCCGGCATATACGCATGGGGGCATTTTTCGACATGATGAATCCGGCGCTTGAGAAGGTGTTCATGCTGCTAATTGCCACGGTCAGTGCGGTGGTGATGTTTATCATGGCTTTCACTGGATATGAATATGTGATCACTGCCATGGGGAGGGGCCATGAAACCGGTGCGCTGCGACTTCCCTACTGGATTTTTTACGCCATCATCCCCGTGGGATTTTTCATGGCCGGTATCCAGTATATCCGCACCATCATAAAAAATCTTACCGAAAAAGACACCTGGATGTCTCCGGAACAGCAGAGTGAATATGAAGAGGAAATAGCCCAGGTCCAGGAGGTTTCAAAATGACCGTGTTTGTTACCAGTCTGGTCAGTATGCTTCTGGCCGGATTCCCGTTCATGGTGGTGCTTCTGGGATCGTTGATTCTTTATATAAAACTCTATATTCCTGGATTCAATCTGACTGTGTTAATTCAGCAGATCCTGACAGGGGTGACTCCGCCGTCGCTGATGTGCGTTCCAATGTTTATCCTGGCGGCCAACATTATCACATCTGGTAAAGCTGCAGAAAAACTTATTAACATGGTTCAGGCCTTTTTCGGGCATATTCCTGGGGGTCTGCCCATTACCACAAATGCCAGCTGTACCCTGTTCGGCAGTGTGTCAGGGTCCACCCAAGCCACCGTGGCTGCCATTGGCGGCACCATGCGGCCCATGCTGCTAAAGGCGGGATATCCAAGTTCTTTTACACTGGGCCTGATCATCAATTCTAGCGACATAGCGTTTTTGATTCCACCCAGTATCGGATTCATCGTTTATGGAGTGGCCACCAGCACATCCGTGGGGAAGCTCTTTTTGGCCGGTATCGGCCCAGGGTTACTCATTTTTTTCCTGTTTTCGGTATATTGCTATTTTTATTCAGCCAGAAGAAACATCGGGCAGCTCCCAAAAGCCGGGTGGACTGAAAGAATCCAGTCACTCAAGGGCGGGCTGCCGGTGATGGGGTTTCCGGTGGTGGTGATCGGCGGCATATTTACCGGCAAGTTCAGTCCCACGGAAGCAGCGGCCGCTTCTGTGGCCTATGCCCTGATTCTCGAGTCATTTTACTATAAAAGTATGACCTTTGCAAAAATCAGAACCGCCTTCCTTCAGACCGGGGTGATCACCGGGGTGGTCTTGATCCTTGTGGGATCCGGCCAGGCTTTTTCCTGGTTGCTGAGTTTTCTGCGGCTGCCCCAGGAGATCATGCCGGTCCTTTTTGGTCTTGATCCTTCCATGACACGGGTCATCTTTGTGGTGGTAGCATCTTATTTTATTTCCTGCATGTTTGTAGATCCCATTGTGGCTATATATATTCTGAGTCCCATTTTTCACCCTTATGTGACGGCCTCGGGTGTAGACCCGATTCTTTTAGGGGTTCTGGTGACACTCCAATGTGCCATCGGGTCAGCCACTCCGCCTTTTGGCTGTGACATATTCACAGCCCAGCTGATTTTCAGACGTCCCTACTTGGAAGTGATCGGACATACCCCCCCGTTTATTCTGATTTTGATACTGGTCACCCTGCTACTTGTCATGTTCCCAGGTATTGCACTTTTCTTACCGAATATGGCGTTTTAACAACAATTTTTATTCAAGAGGCTTTGACATGAATTCATCTGTATTTGACAGATCCGAATATGAAGAAAGGGTCAAAAAGACAAAAGATGCCATGGCGGCAGAAAATATCGATGTCATGATTTCCACCCTGCCCCAGAATATGTTTTATCTGTCCGGGTATGACTGTGGGTCGTTTTATGTTCATCAGGGGGTCATCATCTCCCTGGACAAGGCTGAACCCATCTGGTTCGGCCGGGGGATGGATGCCAGCGGTGCCAGAATTACCACCTGGATCAGTCATGAAAACATCCGTGAATATGCCGATGATTACGTTCAGTCTTCATACAAACACCCCATGGATTTTGTGGGAAATATTATAAAAGAGCACCATTGGGAAACCAAAACCATCGGTCTGGAAATGGATCAATACTATTTTACCGCTAGGGCATATTTGTCGTTGAAAAACAGCCTCCCTAAGGCGACGTTCAAAGATGCAAACCTGCTGGTGAACTGGATCAGGCTCATCAAATCTGACAATGAAATCGCCTATATGAAACAGGCGGGTAAGATTGTGGGAAAAGCTATGGCCGTTGCCATGGAATCGATCAAGCCAGGGGTGAGACAGTGCGATGTGGCCGCTCAGGTGCTTCATGCACAGATGTCAGGGACAGAGTCATTCGGTGGCAACTACACTTCTGTGTTTCCGGTAATGGCATCGGGTATAGGCACCACTGCTGCACACATGTCCTGGTCGGACGCGCCATACAACAAAGATGAGGTGTCCTATCTGGAAATTGCGGGTTGCAGAAAACGCTACCACGCCCCCTTATGCCGAACCATTTATACCGGGACGCCACCGTCGCTTTTGGCAGACAAAGCAGAATTTGTCATTGAAGGATTAAATAAAACCCTGGAGTATATCAAACCCGGGGTTACCTGTGAATCTGTGGAGGCGGTATGGCGGTCCGCCATCTCAAAGAGCAATATTGTAAAAAAACAGCGGATGGCCTATGCCATTGGCATTGGCTATCCACCGGACTGGGGAGAGCAGACTGCCAGCATGCGGCCCGGAGACAAGACCATACTTGAGCCGAACATGGCCTTTCATATGATACCTGCCATCTGGCAGAAATATGAAGATAAAAATGACATCGGGTTTGTCATCAGTGAAAGTTTTGTGGTCACTGAAAACGGCTGTGACACCCTGGCAGATTTTCCCAGAAAACTGTTTGTTTCCCAATAACGGTTCTGCCCTGCCGGGCATGGGGGATACTTAAAAAATATATACATAAAGGAATGAATATGTTCAACGACATTGCGGAATTCGGCTTTCCCACAAGTATCTTGTTCGGATCAGGGGCATTGAAACGGGTAGCGCATTTTTTATCTGAAAAAAAAGCTGCCATGCCTCTGATTGTCACCGACACGGGATTGATTTCAACTGCAGCCTTTAAACAGGCTGCAGGTGTTTTTACTGAAACTGGAGTGGTGTTTCATGTATTTTCTCACATTTCTTCCAATCCAACGGACAAGGAGATAGAAGCGGCAGCTGCCTTCTTTGAAGACAAACAATGTGACAGTATCATAGGACTGGGCGGGGGATCAGCCATGGATGCAGCCAAGGCCCTTGCCGTGCTCGTTGTCAATCAGGGCCGGGTGGCGGATTTTGATTCTTCAAATAAAAGGAAAAAGATGATTAAGGGACCACTCCCGGTGTTGATTTGTATCCCTACCACATCCGGTACCGGCAGTGAGGTGGGACGGTGTGCAGTGATCTCTTCGGCGCAGGACAGCAGAAAATTTATGGTCTGTCATCCGTTGATGATGCCAGATCTGGCATTACTTGATCCGAATCTTACAGTGGGGCTTCCTGCATTTTTGACAGCGGCCACCGGCATGGACGCGTTTTCCCATTGTCTGGAATCGTTGGTTTCGCCGGTTTTTCATCCTATGTGTGATGCTATTGCGTTACAGGGCATCGAGCTGGTTATCAAATACCTTGAGACCGCATGTATCCATCCGGAAAACATCGAGGCCCGGGGATATATGCAGCTGGCTTCCATGATGGGGGCTGTTGCCTTTCAAAAAGATCTGGGTGCCACCCATTCCATCGCCCACGCGTTGTCGGCTGTTTGCGGGATGCACCATGGCTTGGCCAATGCACTCTGCATGGTCCCGGTCATGAGATATAATCTGGAGACATCCCAAAAACAATATGCGAAGGTGGCAGCCATTTTTGGGATAGATACCCGTAAAATGACCGATATGGAAGCGTCAGAAAAGGCAATTAGGTGTGTGACGGCTTTTGTAAAAAATGTGGGGCTGCCTGGAAAATTGGCCCGGGCAGGGGTGAATGAATCTCAACTGGATGCACTGGCGGCAACCGCTTTTTTGGATCCATGCCATCAAACCAACCCGCAGCCGTGCACAAAAGCCGATCTTCTGGCAATTATCAAACAGGCATATTAATTCGATTAATGGGGTCTTCAATGTTAAACGGATATACAGGAAACATATTACGGATACGATTGGGTGAAAATCAGGTTGAAACGATCAACCTGTCAGACGATTTTTATCGAACCTATATGGGGGGAAGTGCGTTTGGGGCATATTTTCTATCAAAGGAAAATCAGGTGAAAGCCGATCCCCTGGGGCCGGACAATATCATCACCATTGCCCCGGGAGTTACAACGGGCGCTGCCATAAGTGGGGTCAGCCGGTGTTGTGTGAGTGCCCTGTCGCCAGAAACAGACGGCATCGGGGATAGCCAGCTGGGGGGTAGTATCGGTCCTGCCATAAAAAATGCCGGATTTGATGCCCTGGTGATCAGCGGGAGATCAGAAAGGCCCTGTTATCTGTTGATCTGCAATGGAACTGCCCAGATTAAAGAAGCGGCCAATTTATGGGGAAACACTGTTCTCGATGTTCATGATCGGCTGCATTCCGAATATGGATCTGCTAGGCTGAGTATCCTGCAGTGTGGTCCTGCCGGCGAAAACCAGGTGCGATTTGCCTGTCTGCTGGGAGATCTTCATGATGTGGCTGGTCGCAACGGAATGGGGGCCGTATTCGGGAGCAAGCATCTGCGTGCTGTGGTGGTTGTTGAATCTGGAAAATCCAGGTTTGCCGACCCGGAAGGCATCAAGTCCCTGGCCAGAAAAGGGGCTAGCCGGATACCAGGATCAGGATTCCCTGAAATCCTTAAAAAATTCGGCACCCCAGGGGTCCTGGGAGCTCAGGCAGCTGGTGGCAATTTAGCCACCTACAATTTTTCACGGTCCTGGCACAAAGATTGTGACTCTCTGGATGGACATACGTTCGTCCCCCAGATCGGTGCCCGTGGAACAACCTGCTTCGGGTGTGCTGTGGGCTGCCGGAAAAAAGTACGTGTCGATCATCCCTATAAAGTATCAGACCGTATGGGTGGTCCTGAATTTGAAACACTGGGACTGCTGGGTTCCAATCTGGGCATTTTTGACCCAAAGGCAGTGGCCCGGGCCAATGAACTGTGTAACAATTTAGGGCTGGACACTATCAGTACCGGCGGCATGGCAGCCTATCTGTTTGAATGCCTTGAAAACAAGATGATCTCACACAGTGCAGTTGGGAAAAAAGACTTGGGCTTCAATGACCCGGACAGCTTGTTCTGGCTCATAGAACAGATCGCCGCCCGCAAAGGCGTTGGCGACATCCTTGCAGAAGGGTTCAACACCGCTGTCGACACATTTGGAGACAACACCGCACCCTTTGCCATTGGGATCAAAAACAAAGCACCGGCGGTTCACATGGCTCAGGTGAAACCTAGCCTGTCGTTGATGTATGCGGTCTGTCCTATCGGAGCGGATCACATGTCTTGTGAACATGACTGGCTGTTGAGCAGCCAATCTGACATATCAAAGTCTCTGGGAATCATCGGTGAGGGGGACATGGACGTCACAGGGATTGAAAAAGTCCGGATGACGGCATATTCTCAGTATTATTACAGTCTGCTGGATTCATTGTGCCTGTGCATGTTCTGCTGGGGATGTGGCAACCTTTATAGCTATGATGATCTGGTGCAGTTGATCCGGGTCACTACCGGATGGGACTCCAGTTTGTGGGAATTGATGAAAGTCGGTGAACGCCGGATAAATATGCAGCGGCAGATCAATGCCCTTCGGGGATTTTCACGCAAGGATGATATGCTACCTGAACGACTGTTTGCGTCCCTGCCAGATGGGCCGGCAAAGGGCAGCCATGTGTCAGGACCCGCTTTTTCCAGGATGTGTGAGGCCTATTATGAAATCATGGCATGGGACAAAAATACCGGTAACCCCCTGCCTGGAAAATTGCTGGAACTGGGTCTTGAGTGGATGGCAGCCAAACCATAACCAGGAGGATCACGACAATGCCCACCCCAAAGCAGCCCGATCGGAATGTTGTCCAGACCATTCAGGAAAATTATTCGGAGCTGAATAAGACCAATCGGAAGATTGCAGATTTTATTCTACACAATTTGGAAAAAGCTACATTTCTGTCCCTTATGGAAATATCCAGAGAAATCAGTGTGTCCGATGCAAGCCTGGTCCGGTTTGCAAAAAAAATGGGATTTTTGGGATTTCAGGAAATGCGGGAAAATCTGGTTGAATACATCCGGCACATCATCTATCCCACTAGCAAAAAAAGGCTGATGAAAGAAAATGGCTGCTCCCTTGTAACCACTGTGGTCAACAAAGATATTGAATATATACAAAGAACCATGGACAACCTCTCATATGAGGAGTTCGAGGAATCCGTTCAAACCATTACCGATGCAAGGAA
>JAABSK010000100.1 GCA_011390435.1 Desulfobacteraceae bacterium
AACCAGCTCAGATGTAGGATTTAATCCAAAGATTTTAAAGAAGTTTGCATTCATGATCTCTCCATAAATAATCGGTGGGCGAATGGGTGTTGGTATTTTAGATTTGCAAATAGTCTGCCAGAAATTGCATCTGCGATTTTGCTATCCCGGCATTTTTCTTGAAATGCCGCTTTTGAGAAATCAATCAAACGATTCATCAGGACATGGATTCATCGAATTTTCATTATCAAACTGCCGAAAGCAAAAGGTAAAAAGGCCATATATGATCTAATGATCGCATATGACCTTTTTCGCAAGAAAAACAATCAGGGTCAGAGGCACTCTTTAAATGCCGCACTCATTTTCCTTTCCGCGGATAACGAACCCGGAAAACTTCACACTCACAAAGACGGCCGGTTTTCAACCATTTTTAATATCCGGGTGTTCAATTCCTGTATGATCCTGCTTTCAAACGGCAGTTTTGAATAGAAACCATGTGTTCCATCGATCAGGTCTGCACGGGCATGGTGTTTTTTTGCGATTTTATCCATCAATTCATGCACGTTGAAACTGCTTTCTTCAACGAACAGCAGCTCGGTTTGAACAACTGGCTCAACGTCAAGATAATGCCGGATTCGTGATCCGTATATGCCGATGATTTTATGGATTGCCGGGTTTTCTGACAGTGTCCATGCGATTGTTGCTCCGACACTGAATCCGACGACAGTGATGGTTTGATTCTGATTTTCTTCAATGATGGTCTGAATTGTTTTTGTTGCGGCATCAAAACCAATTTCATTGAAAAATCTGGTGTATGATTCCTGTTCCGATGCTCCCACATAGCCATCCGGATACAATGACGGGCATGCAACCGTAAACCCGTTGCTCTCCAGAAAAGCTTTCAATAACAGCAGATTCTTTGTGACACCGTATACTTCATGAATCAGGAGGATCATTTTTGCAAAAATAGTGAAGGTCAAAACGGATATCAAGCAAATTCTTAAGTTGAGCAAAAAAATTTAAGCGGCAAAAACCGGAATTGAACACCCGGATATTAAAAATGGTTGAAAACCGGTCAAGTTAAGCGTATGCCAATGATATCAATAAAAAAGTCCGCATAAGCGGAAAGCCATAAAGGAGGCGATGGATGCAGATATCAGGTTCACACCAATTGGTTGAACAGATTCAAAAAAGGGATCTGTGTGTCAGATGCGGTGCCTGCGTAGGACTTTGCCCATATTTTAAAACGCACAAGGGCATGGTGGTCATGACCTTTTCCTGCGACCGGGAACAGGGCAGATGCCATGCCTATTGCCCAAGAACACCAGTGGATTATGAGCAGCTGTCACTGCAGCGCTTTGGCACGCCGTACGAAGAGACCCCTCTGGGCACTTATCGAAAAATAACCGCATCAAAAGCTGGACCAGCCTTTGACAGTCAGCCATCTCAAAACGGCGGAACCGTCTCTGCCCTTCTGGCCTTTGCAATGGAAAAAGGACTGATTGATGGTGCGGTTGTCACAGAACAGGAACAGTTAATCCCAAAACCTGAAATCAAAGCGGATGTGGCAGGAATCAAGGCAGCCGCCACTACTAAATACATGGCCTCACCCACTGTGGCCAAAGTGAATGACGCGGTTACCCAAGGTTTTCAAAAACTCGGCGTGGTGGGCACTCCCTGCCAGATGACCGCCATTGCCAAAATGAGAACCAATCCCCTGGGCCGGAAAGATTTCAAAGACCCGACAGCGCTTCTGATCGGTTTGTTCTGCACCTGGGCGGTGGACACCCGGCAGTTGATATCACTGGCTGCGGAAAAGACCGATATTGCTACGATTATTGGAATGGACATTCCCCCGCCGCCGGCTGAAATTTTTATATTAAAGACCACCACAGGAGAGATCCGGATCCCCCTTGATGAGATCCGCAGCATCATTCCAAAAGGGTGCCGTCTGTGCCCGGACATGACCTGCGAGTGGGCAGATGTCTCTGTGGGAGCGTTTGAGGGCAGATCTGGATGGAATACCCTTATCATCCGTACGCAAAAAGGAGAAGACCTTGTAAATGGCGCTGTGGCCGCAGGATATCTGGTTCTGGACACCCTGCCTGAAATGAGCATTTCCCATTTGTCTGCCGGTGCAAGGAACAAAAAACAAAAAGGGCTTGCCAATCAGAAAAAAGAAGATGCATTCCAGGCACAGAACCGGAACACAAAAGCCCCAGCCGCTGTCATGGTCGGATTCAGATAAGGAGGAATCATGTCAATCTTAACAGAAGAAATGAGTGGAACCCGGCACCTTTTAATGGGGAACGAAGCCATTGCCCGGGGCGCGATAGAAGCTGGAATCAATGTGGCAGCAGGCTATCCTGGAACGCCCTCTTCAGAAATCATCGAAACGCTGGCACAGGCTGCTGACGCAAAAAACCTGTATGTGGAATGGGCGGTCAATGAAAAAGTGGCCCTGGAAGTGGCTGCAGCAGGTTCTTTTTCAGGACTGCGATCCCTTGCGGTGATGAAGCAGCCCGGGCTCAATGTGGCCGCAGATTTTCTGCTGCACCTGTCAGCATCCGGAACACGGGGCGGCATGGTCCTGATCGGTGCGGATGACCCAGGGGCTCTGTCCAGCGTCAATGAAGGAGAAACCCGTTTTTATGCCCGCCTGATGGAGATTCCACTGCTCGAGCCGGGAAACTTCCAGGAAGCAAAAGAGATGACCCGGTGGGCATTTGAACTGTCAGAGGAACTGAAAAATGTGGTGCTGGTCAGAACGGTGACACGATTGTCCCATGCCAGTGGCAGTGTCACACTGGGAAAAATGAGAGAGCAGGTGAACGCAGCATTTTTTACGCACGACGGATTTGTTCTCGATCCCCGGGAAGGGGCTGTGGTCAGTGCGCCAGTAGTTTTGAAACACCAGGCCCAGCATGACAAGCTTGAAACAGCCAGACAGCTGTTTGAGACCTCCCCCTTTAACACTTTTGCCGGCCCCCAACACCCGGAACTGCTGATCATCACCAGTTCCATCTGCAGTCTTTATGCCAGAGAAGCGGTAAATCTGCTCGGACTGGACAGCCGGGTGGCCATTTTAAAACTGGGAACCACATGGCCGCTGCCGCCCAAACTGCTGGAAACACATTTGAGCCGGTGCAGCCGGATTTTGTTTGTTGAAGAGGTCCTGCCGTTTCTTGAAGAAAATGTCAAAGTTCTTGCAGCGGAACTCGGACCGGTCATCGGCACCAAAACCTTTTATGGTAAACACAGCGGCAACATCCCCATGGTAAACGAGCTGAATCCAGACATTGTTGTGGATGCGCTGGCCAAAATTTTTGAGATGGATTACCAGCCCACAGATGACACCTATCAGAAACGAGCGGCACAGATCGCTGTTCCGGGAGCACCGCCGCGGCAGACCACTTTCTGCCCGGGCTGCCCCCACCGGGCCTCATTTTTTTCAATCAATAAAGTCCTTGCCATGGACAATCGAAAAGGCTTTACCTGCGGTGATATCGGCTGCTATTCCATGGGCCTGCTTTCCGGCGGATTCTTTACCCTGAAAACCCTGCATGCAATGGGTTCGGGTACCGGCCTTGCCAGTGGCTTTGGAAAAATGGCCAGATTCGGCATGACCCAGCCGGTCATTTCCGTGTGCGGAGACAGCACCTTTTTTCACGCTGCCATGCCGCCCCTGGTCAATGCCATCCACAACCAGTCCAATATCATCATGGTGATCCTGGACAACTCAGGAACAGCCATGACAGGATTTCAGCCCCATCCGGGCCTCGGAATCGATGCCACAGGCACCCCTGCGCCAAAAATTGACATCCCGGCAGTTGCCCGGGCCATGGGTGCCAGGGTTGAGGTGTGCGATCCCTTTGACCTGGAGGCCACTCAGAATACCCTGTTTGACCTGCTTGAAGACACTGACGGCGCCAAAGTCCTGGTACTCAGACAGATCTGCGCTTTGAGCCCGGAAAAGAAAAATACCAGGATGTATACCATGACTGTCAACCCTGAACAATGCATGGGTGAGGACTGCGGTTGTAACAAGCTGTGCACAAGGGTTTTCAGTTGCCCCGGCCTGATCTGGGACCGTCAGTCAGGGCGATCCGTCATCAATTCCGTCATCTGTACCGGGTGTGGTGTCTGCGCAAGCATCTGCCCTTCCGGTGCAATCAAAAAAGAGGAGGCACACGCATGAAGGATTCAACTCTGAAAAACGACGTGTTCAACCTGATCATCACCGGTGTCGGCGGACAGGGAAATGTCATGTCTTCCCGGATCATCGGCAATATGATGGCGCAAAAAGGATTTTTTGTCACCATTGGTGAAACCTTTGGTGCGTCCCAGCGGGGCGGATCTGTCATGAGCCATGTCAGGATATCTTCTTCTGCCACCGTATCGCCCCAGATCCCAAAAGGCAGGGCCCATATGATCGTCTCCCTGGAGCCGTCGGAAACCATCCGCGTCCTCATGGACTATGGAAATCCTGAAGTGGCGGTGATCACCAATACCCGGCCCACTCATCCGGTCGGTGTTATCTCCGGGATGATGGCCTACCCGGAACCGGAAGAGATCCGTACCTGGATCCAGGAGCTCTCTGACCAGTCCTGGTTTTTTGATGCCACCCAGATGGCCGTGGAGATCGGACACCCCATTTTTTCAAACATCATCATGACCGGGGCACTCGCCGGAACCGGGGTGCTTCCCCTTGACCGGTCCGTTTTCCAGCGCATCATGCAGACCAGATTTCCGGAATCCAAGGTCAAATCCAACCTGGCAGCTTATGACCAGGGTGTTAAAATGACGGCGGTATAAGGCAGATGCCCCCTGAAAATGGCTTGGGTTTATAACTTGCCAAATCCAGCCTGTTTGTGTTAATTAAACAGGTTCAACTGGCAACAGCAAATGAACCGATGAATATTAATATGTTTGGTAAACAGGTAAACAATTTATGAAAGCATTATTGGCTCTTGAAGACGGCAGAATATTCAGCTGCCGGAGCTTTACAGGATCTGGAGAATCCGGCGGGGAACTGGTGTTCAACACCAGTATGACCGGATACCAGGAGATCCTGACAGACCCGTCCTATTACGGACAGATCGTGACCATGACCTATCCGCTGATCGGCAACTATGGTGTATGTTCAGAAGATATCGAATCCGACCGCATTCAGGTAGCAGCCTTTATTGTCAAGGAATATCAGGACAATCCCAGCAACTACCGCTCCCAGGGAACCCTTGCCGATTATCTGATCAAAAACCATGTTCTGGGCATTGAAGACCTGGATACCCGCGCCCTTGTCCGGCACATCAGAAAATGCGGTGCCATGCGGGCAATGATCTCAACCCAGGATCTGGATGCCGACTCCCTGGTTCAAAAAGCCAGACAACTCCCGTCCATGCAGGGCAGTGATCTTGTAAAAAAGGTCACCACCGTGCAGCCCTACTTCTGGAAAGAGAACCAGCCGGATTATATCGACATCCAGGACTTGACCGATCCGTCTGTCTGGCGGTTCAGGGGCAAAAAGCACTCTGTTGTGGCCATGGATTTCGGGATCAAGTACAACATCATCCGCTGTCTTGAAGCTGCCGGGTGCGAAGTGCTTGTGGTTCCGGCCGGAACCGGTGCAGACACCATTCAGGCATTGAAGGCCGAGGGCCTGTTTCTGTCCAACGGACCAGGAGATCCTGAACCGGTCACTGATGCAGTCGACACCATCAGGGCCCTGCTGGGCAAGATTCCCATGTTCGGGATCTGTCTTGGCATGCAGCTATTGGGGATTGCCATGGGTGGCAAAACCATGAAGATCAAATTCGGCCACCGCGGCGGAAACCAGCCAGTGAAAAACCTGTCCACCTGCAAGGTTGAAATCACTGCCCAGAACCATGGTTTTGCCGTGGATCTGAACACCATTGGCTCTGGAGATTCTGCCATGACCCATATCAACCTGAATGAAGACTCTCTTGAAGGCCTTGTCAATGACACGGTTAAGGTTTTTGCCGTGCAATATCACCCGGAAGCCTCACCCGGCCCCCACGATGCCGCCTATCTTTTTAACCAGTTTGCAGAAGTGATCCAAAATGCCAAAGCGTAAAGACATCAAAAAAATATTGATCATTGGTGCCGGCCCCATCATCATCAGTCAGGCCTGTGAATTCGACTATTCAGGAACCCAGGCCTGTAAAGCCCTGAAAGAAGAAGGGTACGAGGTGATCCTGATCAACTCCAACCCGGCCACCATCATGACCGACCCTGAAACCGCAGACCGGGTATATATTGAACCGGTGACACCGGAAACCGTGATCAAGGTCATTGAAAAGGAACGGCCGGATGCCCTGTTGCCCACCCTGGGCGGGCAGACCGGATTAAATACTGCCATTGAAGCAGCAAAAACCGGTGTTCTTGAAAAATATAACGTCGAGATGATCGGCGCCTCTGTGGAGGCCATCAACAAAGCAGAAGACCGGGAATTGTTCCGGGATGCCATGAACCGCATCGGGCTGAGAATCCCGGAAAGCGGATTTGCCACCAATATGCAGGAAGTGGAAGAGATTGCACTGCGCATCGGTTTTCCCATTATTGTACGCCCCAGCTTCACCCTCGGCGGCACCGGAGGCGGTGTGGCCTACAACATGGAAGAGCTGCGCTACCTGTCCAAGTCCGGACTGGATGCCAGCCTGATCACCCAGGTCATGCTGGAAGAATCCGTGCTGGGATGGAAAGAATATGAGCTGGAAGTCATGCGGGATCATGCTGACAATGTAGTGATTGTCTGCTCGATTGAAAATGTGGATGCCATGGGGGTTCACACAGGGGATTCCATTACAGTGGCCCCGATACAGACCCTGTCTGACAAGGAATACCAGCGGCTCCGAGACGCATCCATCGCCATTATGCGGGAAATCGGCGTGGACACCGGCGGCTCCAATGTCCAGTTTGCTGTCAACCCTGAAAACGGTGACCTGATCGTGGTGGAAATGAACCCCAGAGTCTCCCGGAGTTCAGCCCTGGCATCCAAGGCCACCGGGTTTCCCATTGCCAAGATTGCAGCCAAACTGGCAGTCGGCTATACACTGGATGAGATCCCCAATGACATCACCGGTGAAACCATGGCCTGTTTTGAACCTTCCATCGACTACTGCGTGGTCAAAATCCCCCGGTGGACCTTTGAAAAGTTCCCGGAAGCTGACGATGTGCTGACCACAGCCATGAAATCCGTTGGTGAAACCATGTCCATCGGCCGGAC
Organism: Desulfobacteraceae bacterium; assembly: GCA_011390435.1. The sequence goes on from JAABSK010000100.1 coordinate 7,226, forward strand.
ATTCAAGGAAGCTTTTCAAAAAGCCCTGCGCTCCCTGGAAATCGGCCGGACCGGATTTGGTGCGGACGGGAAGGACCCTGTTTCCGGCAGTGTTGCCGGAAATGATCTGGAATATAAATTGTCCACCCCCAATTCCCAGCGTCTGTTCTATCTGAAATATGCCATTGAACACCATATGCCTGTCACCATGCTCTATGAACTCACCGGCATTGACCCCTGGTTCCTCAACCAGATGAAACAGATTGTGGATCTTGAACAGCAGATCAAACTGGCGGGGAAAGATCTGCCGGGTGACCTGCTGAAAAAAGCCAAAAAATACGGTTTTTCCGATCACCAGCTGGGGTTTTTGACCGGACTGGCAGAAAAACAGATTGAAAAAAAACGTAAAGATCTGGGCATTGTTCCGGTTTATAAACTGGTGGACACCTGTGCTGCGGAATTCAAAGCAGCCACGCCATATTATTATTCAAGCTATGAATCTGAATGCGAAGCCAGAGTGTCTGACAAAAAAAAGGTGATCATCCTGGGAGGCGGCCCCAACCGGATCGGCCAGGGAATTGAATTTGACTATTGCTGTGTCCATGCATCCTTTGCCCTGAAAGAAGAAGGGGTGGAATCCATCATGGTCAACTCCAACCCGGAAACAGTTTCAACCGATTATGACACCTCGGACAAGCTCTATTTTGAACCGCTGACCAAAGAGGATGTCCTCCACATTGTTGAAAAAGAGAACCCGTTCGGGGTGATTGTGCAGTTTGGCGGCCAGACTCCGCTGAACCTTGCCACGGATCTGCAGAAAGCCGGCGTACCCATCATTGGTACCACACCGGAAAGCATTGACCGGGCTGAGGACCGGGATCTGTTCCAGGCCATGCTCAAAAAACTGGGTCTGCGGCAGCCGGAAAACGGAATTGCCGTCAGCTATACTGAAGCCGCAAAAGTGGCAAAAGAGATTGGCTATCCTGTCATGGTCCGCCCCTCGTTTGTTCTGGGCGGCCGCGCCATGAAAATCGTGTACGATGAAAGTGATCTGGAAGAATTCTTCAACCTTGCGGTTCTGGCATCACCTGATAAACCGGTTCTCATCGACAAATTTCTTGAAGAAGCCTTTGAACTGGATGTGGATGCCATATCTGACGGTGAAACCACCGTGATCGGCGGAATGATGGAGCACATTGAAGAGGCGGGGATCCATTCCGGTGATTCTGCCTGTGTGCTGCCGCCCTATTCCATCTCCGAAGCGCATATCGATGAGATGGCCGCAGCTGCAAGGGCCATTGCCAAAGAATTAAATGTCAAAGGCCTGATGAACATCCAGTTCGGCATCATGAACGATACCGTATATATCATTGAGGTCAATCCCAGAGCATCAAGGACCATTCCCTTTGTGTCCAAGGCCATCGGTGTCCCGCTGGCCAAGCTGGCCACCAAGGTGATGCTGGGGAAAACCCTGAAGGAGCTGGGATTTACCAAAGAGGTGATCCCGCCTTATTATTGTGTTAAAGAAGCGGTCATGCCCTTTGACCGGTTTGAAAATGTCGATCCGGTGCTGGGTCCTGAAATGAAATCCACTGGCGAGGTCATGGGAATTGATTTCGATCTTGGTGCTGCTTTTGCCAAAGCCCAGCTGGCTGCCGGCCAAAAGCTGCCCACCAAAGGGACTGTTTTCATCAGTGTGCAGGACAAGGACAAACCCGCAGCGCTGCCGGTGGCCAGGGATTTTCATGAAATGGGATTTTCCA
>JAABSK010000101.1 GCA_011390435.1 Desulfobacteraceae bacterium
ATGAAAACCGACAAGGGCTTTTCGGGTATAACCGAAAAACTGCAGGGCTGCGACATTGGCATCCACGATACTGCCGCTGTCAGGATCAATGATCAGCATCATGAGCTGAGCGTGTTCAAACAGCTCCTGGTAGAGTGCTGAATCTTTTCGGGTATTCTGATTCATGCCGACCATCTTTTTTAGGTATGGATTTTGAATCACTTATGTCTTGAATATATCATAAAGAAAAGTATAAAAAAAGGATGATTATTGTCTTGCAGGATTCATTAACCCGCACGATTCGTAGAAAAAGGAAATGGATATGAAAAAAATACTTATCACCGGTGCTTCCGGATTTATTGGTACAAATCTGTCCCGTTTTTTTCTGACAAAAGGATTTTCGGTTGTCGGCATTGGAACATCTGATCGTCATCCGTTTGCCGAACAATTTCAAGCGTTTGAATGGATCAGCGCGGATACTACCAAAGAAGGCAACTGGCAAAAAAAGATCCCACAGGCGGATGTGATCATCAATGTCACCGGGAAAAGCATCTTTCATTATTGGACAAAAAAATACAAACAGGCAATTTATGACTCCCGGATTCTGACCACTCGCAATCTTGTAACGGCCATGGAAAGCACAACCGCTCAGATATTGCTGAATACATCCGCTGTCGGGATATATGGGGACGGCAAGGAAACGAACCTGACAGAAACTTCGCCTTCCGGCACCGGATTTCTGTCGCAGGTCTGTGTGGACTGGGAGGCGGAAGCGCTGAAGGCAATGGAAAAAGGGGCACGGGTTAATATCATGCGGCTGGGAGTTGTGCTGGGCAGCGGGGGTGCATTGCAGCAGATGCTGCCGGCGTTTAAATGGGGAGTTGGAGGGCCTCTGGGAAGCGGCAGGCAATGGTTTCCATGGGTTCATATTAAAGAGATTGAAAATGCCTGTATGTTTCTGATTCAGAATGTTGAAACCAGCGGGGTATTTAATTTTGTCGGCCTGGAGCAGGTTCGCCAGAAACAGTTTGCCGGAAAACTGGGAAAGGCACTCAGTCGCCCTGCAGTGATACCTGCACCGGCAATTGTGATCAAAACGGTAATGGGTGAAATGGGCCGCAGTCTTCTTCAGAGCCAGAAAGCCGAACCATCAGCTCTTGTGGAAGCTGATTATTCTTTTTTATTCCCGGATGTGACTGGTGCATTGCAGGATATTCTTGGAAAATAAATTTTTAATTGATCATTACAGGGTTTTATATGTATAAAAGACTATCGTTATTTTGAAAGAAAAAGCAATTGATTTTGCGTATAGCATGAACGGACAGATACAATAATATGACAATATCAGATTTAAAACTGTTAACAAAAGGAGAGAGAGGATGAAAACGGAATTTGGATCAATCGATGACATATTGGAATTTGCCATTGTTAAGGAAAAAGAAGCAGTGGAGTTTTATGCGTCATTGGCCAAACAGGCCACTCGGACATCACTCAAAGAAACTTTTGAATCTTTTGCACGTGAAGAAGAAAAACATGCTGCACTGCTATCAGATATTTTCGGGAACAAGGCCAGGATTGATTCATATGAATTCAAGCCGGTAACCGATCTTAAAATCAGTGATTACATGGTGGAAATTGAATATGAAGAAGGGATGCCCATGCCGGAAATTCTTAAAATCGCCATGAAAAGAGAAGAAAAAGCGGTAAAGCTATACAGCATGCTGGCAGATCAAACCGACAACGAAGATGGAAAAAAAGTGTTTATGATTCTTGTTCAGGAAGAAAAAAAGCATAAACTGGCACTTGAATCCATGTACGATGATTATCTGGCAGATCAGGATAATTAATTTCATTATTTTTTAAAAAAAGGGGGGGGGATGTCAGATTTTCATCGCCCCTTTTTCTATCAGATCCGTATCACATCGTTGTCCGGCAGTAAGCGTCAGCCGGTCAACAGTGGGTGCGGTTTTGCCAAAAGGAACAACTGTGGATCTGTCATGTCTTTTCAGACCGAAAACAATGGCGGTGATCGGGGTTTCTACCTCCCATGAAACCCATCCTGCCAATGTAATCTATACAAAAAATCACCTGCGTTACCCTGTCCAAACATTTCCGGTGAACCCCAAAGGGGGAACATTGAACAGGGAGAATCTGTTTCCCAGTGTTGCAGATATCCCAGGGTCTGTGGATGTTGCCGTCATCGCGGTTCGGGCAGAGTATGTTCATTCTGTGTTAAAACAGTGTATCAAAAAAGAGGTCAAAGGAGCGGTAATTATTTCCGGAGGGTTTTCAGAGGCGGGAAATCAAGTCGGTCAGAACCGTCTGGTTGAGATGGCAAAAGAAGCTGACTTTCCGTTTATCGGTCCCAATTGTCTGGGGATCTATGCCCCGGGGTGTGTTGATACCTTTTTTCTGCCGGGGGAACGGATTATTCGTCCGGAAAAGGGCAATGTCGGATTCATCAGCCAGAGCGGAGGCGTCCTTGTGGATCAAATGGTAAAATTTGCCGGTCAGGGAATTGGTCTTTCCCTTGCGGTGAGTATTGGCAACAAGGCCCTTATCCGTGAAACAGACATGCTGGAGTGGTTTGAAAAGGATGATGAAACAAAGGTGATTGCCTTTTATATTGAAGGCTTTGAAAAAGGGGAAGGGCGTTATTTTATAAAAAAGGCAGCGCAGTGTTCCAAACCAGTGGTGATTTTAAAAGCAGGAAAAAGCAGAAAAGGGGTTCAGGCGGTATCCAGCCACACCGCTTCTCTGGCTGGTGAATACCGGGTTTTTTCTGAGATCATGAAGCAGCATGGTGTGGCTGAGGCAAAAAATGAACATGAAATGATTTCGTTTTGTGAAGCATTGAGCTGCTATCCCCAGGGCGGGAGCTGCTGCCAGGTGGGAATCGTCTCTTTGAGCGGAGGACACGGCGTAATGGCGGCAGATGCCTGTGAGCTGCATGGTATCCAGGTACCGCAGGTTGCACCGGAAACAATTGATGCCATCAAGAATAAAATATCGCCAGAGATACGAAATATTGTATCCCTGGACAACCCGGTGGATTTAACCGGCAGCGCAGTGGATGAAGATATCATCACTGCTGTGCGATGTTTAATGCAGGATAAACAGATTGAATGCCTTCTGGCCCTGATGGTTCCGTATTCCCCTGGCGTGTCCGCTGATATCGGTGCAAAGCTCAGCCAGGTGGCCCGAAACGAAAATAAACCCATGATCGCCTATGTGCCCAATGAAGACAAATACCGGATTATTATTGAAGGCTTTGAACTCAACAATATCCCGGTGGCAGCTTCGGTGGACGGAGCGGTTTTAATGGCCAAGGCGTTGAAACGGTTACGGCCATGCTGATGAAAACAGTGATGATTCATTTATGAAACATTTCTGTTTCATGAGACATGAGGCCGTGACATGAGGATCGTTCCATGACAGATCACCACCTCCTGAAGATTATTTCCTGGAATGTTAATGGCCTGAGAGCCGTGCTGAAAAAAAATTTTTTCCAGACCGTTCAAACCCTTGATCCGGACATTCTGCTGCTGCAGGAGACCAAGCTTCAAGAAGACCAGCGTACGGCCGATATGATCAATCTGGATCGATATTCTTCTGTGTGGTCCTACGCAGCCGTGAAAAAAGGATACAGCGGTGTAGTGGCCTACACCCGGCCGGAACCCCGGCAGGTGCGCACAGTATTTGACGTGCCTGAGATTGACCAGGAAGGGCGGGTGATTCAGCTGGACTATGATCCCTTTGTTCTGTTTAATATCTATTTTCCCAATGGTCAGATGAGCGATGAGCGCCTGGCATATAAACTGAGGTTTTACGAGTGGTTTTTATGCTATGCCCGGTCCTTGAGAGATCAGGGAAAAAGTCTTGTGATTACAGGTGATTTTAATACGGCCCACAATGAGATTGACTTGAAAAACCCAGGTCCGAATTCCAACCGCTCCGGGTTTTTGAGGATCGAGCGGGATATTCTGGATCGCATGATCCAGGATGGTTATGTGGATACCTTTCGCCATTTTTATCCTGATACCATAAAATACTCATGGTGGTCGTACCGGTTCAATGCCCGGAAAAACAATGCAGGATGGCGGATCGATTATGTCTTTGTCACCAGAGATCTTATTGATAAAGGCCGAATTGATACAGCCTTTATCAATAATGATATTCTGGGTTCAGATCATTGTCCGGTTGGGATCACGATTCAGGTTTGATACCGGATCAGTCTTTGAAAACCAGTTTTCCGCCGATATGTCCTGCAATGCCGGCTGCCCCGAGCATGATCAGGTTCAGCAGGATAAACACCCAGGATCTGGGAGAAGACAGAACCTGCGGGTCAATCAGATACCAGACCAGGCTCATGACACAGGAGACACAGGTAACGCCTGCCGTGAGCAGTTTGATTTGAAAAAGAGAGGTCAAGGCGCCATTATATTTTTTCTGCCATTCCAGAACCCCGGTATAAACAACAACAGGAAGCGCCAGAACAACAAAAACAAGATTGATTACCGCGGCCTTTTCAAGCATCATTGAACTGGACACCCATGCCAGAAGCAGAAGGACAACCGCCACTGGCAGCAGTCCGTTCGGGGTGTGGACAGATATGGGATGGGCATGGTGCTTCAGGAGCAGCGACTGGATTTTATCCTTTCGCGTTTGAGGCAAACGGCTTTCTTCCGGCTTTTTCACCGGTGCTGCTGTTGGCTTTTCTGCTGCGGGTGTTTTTGATTCCGTTTCCGCAACCGTTTCAGTGATATCAATAAACTTGCTGCTGTCAACGCCGCAGACCGGGCATTTGTCCGGTGGGGCATCTCCTTTGTGAATATATTTGCAAACAGTGCATTGCCATACCTTCATTATGAATTTTCCTTTTTTTTGTATGTTGTATTATCGATCATTAATATCTGTAAAAGCACATTCGTCCGGTCCGCAATAGTCGCCGACATATTCTGCACCCGGGCGATAGAGAGAGGGCTTTGGTGCTGCCATGGCAAACTGTTCCTCAATGACGTGGGCAGACCACCCACTGATGCGGGAGATGGCAAACACCGGAGAAAACAGATCCATTGCAATGCCCATGGTATAAAACAGGGACGCGCTGTAAAAGTCGACATTACAGAAGATATCCCGCTGTTTTCTGGCTTTAAAAGCAGCTTTGCCTCTTTTTTCCAGCTCCTGTGAAAGGTCATACCATTCCGGCTGCCCCGATATCTGGCCCATGCGCTTGCTCATTGGCGCAAGAATAAGAGCCCGCGGGTCATCGGTCTGATAGACGGCATGGCCCAGCCCCATGATCAATCCACCTGAACTGAGTACGTCTGTAATATAGCCATCAATGTTGTCCACTGAGGTGATCTGTTTTAACATTTTCATGACCCGTACATTGGCGCCACCGTGAAGGGCGCCTGAAAGCGAACCAATGGCAGCGCATATTGATGCATAAATATGGGCGCGGGTGGAGGCCACCTGTCGTGCCGTAAAGGTGGACGCGTTAAATGAATGTTCTGCGTGCAGTACAAGGCTGGTGTCAAAGAAACGGGCGGTTTCATCATCCGGCTGATTTCCTGTGAGCATGTAAAGAAAATTGGCTGCATGGTTCAATGTGTCATCCGGCTCGATGACCTCCCTGTTGTTGCGTATGCGATCCCATGCTGCAGTTATGGTTGCCATGCCGGCGATCAGATTTTCAGCACTGTAAAGCGTTGCCTCAATGGATGGATCATCCACACCAGGATCGTTCTGGATTAACAGCAGTGTGGCCATTTGAAGGACATCCATGGGATTCATCTGTGTGGGCAGTGATTTTAAGAACGAAAAAACATTTTCCGGAACCCGGCGCTTTGCTTTCAGGCTTTGTTCAAAGTCGATGAGTTCCTTTTTTTGGGGAAGCCGTTCATATAAAAGAAGAAAGCAGGTCTCTTCAAAACCTGCATTCCGGGCCAGATCTTCAATGGTATATCCCCTGTAGATCAGTTTGCCTTCTTTCCCCCTCACATCGCAGATTTTAGAACTGGCAACATCAATTCCCCTCAGACCGGTGTTTTTAATGGGCAAGCTGCAATCATCCATGCAATATCTCCTTTTGCCTTAAAATAATTTTTCAGGAGGGCGTCTTTCCGGAACATAGCTGGATTCGATTTCATTGTTGAGCAGTGCTGCGGAAACATACAGACCGCAAAAACATGCCCCGTATTCTTCCAGATCCGGAGCCCGGTATACACAGGGGCAGATAATGTCTTTATCTTTTTCCCTGTCATTACAGGCCAGCCGGCAGGGACAGGCCATATACCCGTAACGGTCCTTGTTTTTCAGCAAGGATTCCAGAAGCTCGAACACCAGATCTTTGTCCTTATTGAAATAGATGCCCTTGGCTTCCTGAGATTTTTTCAGTGCATTGTAGAGTTGTTCAATTTTCATTTTCAATCCCCAGAGCCTCCTTTATCTGTTTTTCTTTATATCCGACAATAACAATGTCATTGATTTTAATGGTGGGAAACGAACAGCGGGGATTCAAGGCTTTGATGTCTTCTAATATGGCTTTTCTCTCCTCGCCTTCCAGATCATCCACCTGAATATATTCATATTCAATATTGCATTCTGATAGAAGTTTCCGGGTGGACTTGCAATGGCTGCAGGTACTTAATGCATAGAGTGTCGTGGATTTATCCGTTGCCATTCATGCCTCCTTTGGTGCATGGGTTATTTAAACAGTCGTCGATATTTCGAGGCGCAATTGGTCTTGGGCCTGTTGCACATGGTGCATTGCACAATTTATGCCATATTTATATCGCGAATGCAATTGTCCACCAGTCTATTTTATGAATGGTTTTCAGGCAAGGAAAATCTATTGTTTGTTTTTTTCCGGTGGCTTGAATCTTGCTGAACCTTCCATCATCGACAGATAGGATTTTATCTGAACAGGCTGAATGCGACATCTTCTTTCCCTGTGGCTTTTGAATACTGCTTTTCTAAACATTAAAGGGGTGGTATCTTTTGCTATATTTGAATTCAAAAAAAGGAGAAAACCCATGACGCAATGGTATTGCTCGATCTGTCACCACAAAACAGAGATGGATCATAAACCTGATAATTGTCCGGACTGCCATGCTGATGAGCGGATGATCATGGAAGATCAACAGCGTCCTGACTCCCTTGAACAGGTGAGAGATCTGGCCAGAAAAAAACTCAAAGGTATCTGCGCGGTGTACCCTTCGTGTGACGGCAGTCTTGATAAAATCTGCCAGAAGGAAGCTTATGGCAAGCCCATCGGACTTGGTGGTGCCGGCCAGGGCAGGTCTTTTCGATCCAATGTCCAATCTCTGGAAGCAATACAGTTCAACATGTCGGTCCTTGGAGACCATTTTGAGCCGGACACTTCCTGTTCATTCCTGGGAATGGACCTTGCATTTCCAGTGCTGTCTTCATCCACTGCAGGAGCCCGAAACTATAACGATGCCATTGATGAAACTCAATTCTGCAAAGCGGTTTTAAATGGATCCAGAGAAGCAGGCACCATTGGGCTGCGGGGCGATACCTGGTTTTACACACCCGACGATAATCCATCGTTAAACGCCCTGGCAGACTGCCAGGGATATGGGATTCCCATTTTCAAACCCAGGTCCCAGGATGTGCTCAAAACATTGATCGAAAAGGCGGAAGAATTGAACTGCAAGGCTGTTGGAGTGGATCTGGACGGATGTGGATCAACCATTATGGCCCGCCACGGACAGCCGGTTTTTAAAAAAAGCCGGAAAGATATCCGTGAACTGGTTGCGTTTACACAACTTCCGTTTATTGCCAAAGGGATCATGCGGGTGGACGAGGCACAGCAGTGTGCAGATGCCGGAGTTGCCGTGGTTGCGGTTTCCAATCATGGCGGGCGGGTTCTGGATGCAACTCCGGGTGTTGCCACTGTGCTGCCCATGATTCGAAAACAGTTGGGTAAATCTGTACTCATCACAGCTGACGGTGGTGTCCGGACCGGATATGACGTTTTGAAGATGCTGGCTCTGGGGGCTGATGCTGTGCTGCTGGGCCGTGATATCATTCGTGCGGCAGTGGGAGCCGGTACCTTTGGAGTAAAGCTGCACCTGGAACATATTCAGCAGACATTAAAAAAAGCCATGTTTATGACAGGGACAAAGACAGTTAAAACGATCGATTCCAGTATTTTATTTCATCAAAAATAATTCATGAGGAGGAAACATGGGGAACGTATTGATTGCCTATGCAACACGGACGGATGAAACCAAGGGGATTGCCCTGCTGATTGCCGAAGGTGTCCGTATTTCAGGGCATGAAGCAGACGTGAAAACGACCATGGAGATCAAGAGTGAAGATGATGTCAAAGGGTATGATGCGTATATTTTCGGTTCTCCTACCTACCACGGAGAAATGATAACGGGCATGAAGCAGACGTTGTTTATTGCAGAGCGTGCAGGACTTAAGGACAAACCCGGCGGGGCGTTTGGCGCGTATGGGTGGAGTGGAGAAGCGCCGGAAAGAATTTATGAAACCATGAAACATATTTATGGTATGAAAATGGTGTCAGGGCCCTTGATGCTCAAATCCAGCCGGATAGAAGGCGCAATCAAAGCAGCACAGGCCTATGGAAAGGATGTTGCCGGCCTGATTGGGAAAAAATGATATGGAAACCAACACCATCATTCTTGCCTGCTCCGGGTGCGGGACCAGAAACAGGATCCCGCACTCCAGA
>JAABSK010000102.1 GCA_011390435.1 Desulfobacteraceae bacterium
ATGATGATTTTGACCGGGTATTCACCTATTTCCCCATCCTTAAAGACCGGGTGAACCAGTGGGCCGGAACCATGTCCGGCGGCGAGCAGCAGATGCTGGCCATTGGCCGGGCCCTGATGAGCCGCCCCAAGCTGCTGTTTCTGGATGAACCCTCCCTGGGGCTTTCTCCTCTATTGGTTAAAGAAATATTCGAGATCATCCGGACCATTAACCAAGAAGGGGTTACCATCCTGCTGGTAGAACAGAATGCCAGAATGGCTTTGGGTGTTTCCCAGACCGGCCTGATCCTGGAAAACGGGCGCTTTGTCATGAAAGGCAACTCCTGCGACCTGATGGAAGATAAAGACGTTAAAGAATTTTACATGGGCGTCAAGTCAGAAACATCTGCCAAAGGGTATCAGCGCTGGAAGCGGAAAAAAGCATGGCGATAATGTCCTGGCACCGGTCACACTTTTTTTCAGATCAATCATTAAACGATAGGTTAACTCATGTCTGACAACACTGAATACACCGTACCAAGTAAATTCAAAGCCTCTGTTTCCCGCTGGGGTGACCGGGTGGCCATGCGTAAAAAAGCTTATGGGCTCTGGCATGACATCACCTGGAACCAGTATGATCACTATGTCTCCTGCGTGGCATATGCCCTGATCTCCATGGGCCTTAAAAAAGGCGAGTGTGCATCCATTATTGGCGACAACTGCCCTGAATGGGTTTTTGCCGACATCGGGATTCAATGTTGCGGTGCAGCAACTGCTGGCGTCTATTCCACCAATGCGTGGCAGCAGGTTGAGTATGTGATTGCCAATTCCGAATCCAGATTCTTTTTTGTTGAGAATGAAGAACAGCTGGATAAATGGCTGCATTTCCGGGAAAAAGCCCCTCTGCTTGAAAAGGTGATTGTCTGGGATACTGAAGGACTGTCCGACTTCAAAGATCCCATGGTCATGACATTTGACGCACTGATCGAACTGGGCGCGCAAAAGCAAAAGGAAAATCCGGGCCTGCTGGAAGCCCGCATTAAAACGATTGATCCTGAAGATCTTTCAGTTCTGATCTACACTTCCGGCACCACAGGCCCTCCCAAAGGCGCCATGCTGACCCATAAGAACTGCGTGTGGATGGGACGGGCTATCACATCCAACAACCCCATCTATGATAATGATGAAATTCTTTCCTTTCTGCCCCTGTGCCACATTTTTGAGCAGTTGTTTACCATTCTCGCCCACTTTGATGTGGGCCATGTCGTAAATTTCATTGAAAGCATGGATACGGTGACGGACAATATGGTGGAAGTATCCCCTACTGTGGGCCATGCCGTTCCCCGGATCTGGGAAAAATACTATTCTGTCATTCTGATCCGCATGGCGGATGCAACCTGGTTCAAGCGGACCGTCTTCAATCTGGCCCTTTCCATCGGAAAAAAACGGGCCACACTCATGATGGAATTCAAACCCGTTCCTGCCCTGCTCCACTGGCAGTACCGCCTGGCCCATTTTCTGGTTTTCCGGAAACTCAAAAAACGACTGGGATTTGAACGCATTCGCGTGGCCTATTCAGGGGCAGCACCCATTGCTCCGGAGATCCTGCACTTTTTTCATTCCATCGGCATCAACCTGATGGAAGGCTACGGTCAGACAGAAGGGACCGGCGTCACCACCACTGCCATACTGGGTGAAGTCAAGTTCGGTACCGTAGGCGTCCCCCTGGAAGGGGTTTCCATTAAAATTGCTGATGACGGTGAAATCCTGGTCAAATCTCCCGGGGTGTTCAAAGGATATTTCAAAAACCCGGAAGCCACAGCTGAAACCATTGTGGATGGATGGCTGCATTCCGGTGATATCGGCGTGATTGATGAAGACGGATACCTGAGTATCACCGACCGGAAAAAAGATATCATTGTAACGGCCGGCGGTAAAAACATTACCCCCCAGTATATCGAAAACCGGCTCAAATCAAGCCTCTATATCAATGATGCAGTTGTCATCGGTGACAAGCGCAAATTCCTCAGCTGCCTGGTGATCATTGATGAAGACAATGTGGTAAAATTTGCCCAGGACAACAAGATACAGTTTTCCACCTATAAGGATCTGACTGCCCATGAACAGATCAAGGCCTTGATTGACAGTGAAATCAAAACGGTCAATGACACCCTTTCCCAGGTGGAAAAAATCAAAAAATTTACAATTTTACCCAAAAAACTTTACGAAGAAGATGGAGAGGTTACGCCGACCATGAAGGTCAAGCGAAGCTTTATCAACAAAGCCTTTGGTGATCTGATTGAGGCCATGTACTAACCGGAAAAGATCAATCCCCATGATCAAAAACATAGCCAATGGACCTGCGGCTGACAAAATACACCGGTTTTTTGGGGTTTTTCTCAAAATATTTACGAAACCGGACCATAAAATTGTCCACGGTCCGGGTGGTGGTTTCTTTTGAGTACCCCCACCCGGCCGACAGCAGCATCTGACGGGACAGCGGTTTTCCTTTGTGAGCAATAAACAGTTTAAGCAGGACCGCTTCCTGGTCTGTCAGCACAATTTCACCGGCAGCACACCGGGCCTTAAGAGAGATAAAATCAATGGTGTTGTTTCCAAACTGGTAAAGGTCCCCTTCAAATGTCTGAAGGCTGCCGGAAAACCCGTCGGTATCCTTCTGACGGTACCATTGGGTTTTCTGGATCAGCCGTTCAACCCGCAGCAGAAACTCTTCCAGATCAAAGGGTTTGGACAGATAATCATCCACACCGTACCGAAGCCCTTTCACTTTGTCTTTGGTGTCTCCCCGTGCAGAGAGAATGAGAACGGGTATTTTTTCATCTGTCTGGCGGACGGTTTTCAGGATTGAAAATCCATCCACCATGGGCAGCATGATATCCAGGATAATCAGATCCGGGGCCCACTGGCGCCATTGATCCAGGCCGTCAATACCGTCACCAGCCACTTTCACCTGATACCCCAGAATGGACAGATTCAGGCGAATCCCCTCTGCAATGTGGGATTCATCCTCTATGACCAGGATACGCTTTTTTTCAGCCGCTTCCATAAATTTTTCTCCCTGACATTGGCAATACTTGCTCGCGGGATCGTGATGGTGAAGGTACTTCCTTTGCCCCTGCCGCCACTTGCTGCCGAAACCCGCCAGCCATGGATGGCAGCAATGCTGGAGACCAGATAAAGCCCAAGCCCGGATCCTGAAACATCATTTTTCTGATACCGGTCTGCCTGATAAAATTTTCTGAATATTTTTTTAATATCCTTTTTATCCACCCCGATGCCATTGTCGGAAAATTCCATGGTGACTTTCTGAATATGACTCTTAAAGCGGATCACCAGGGTGGGGATATCAGATTCATTGTATTTTACAGCGTTGGACACAATGTTCATCAACAGCATTTCAAATAAGAACAGATTCACTGGATACACCAGGGCGCTGCCGGCCTGATTTTGAATCTCAATATCCAGTCCCCGGAACAGTGAAGCATTTTTCCGGCAGAACTGCGTGACCAGATCCACCAGGCTGTCACGGGTAATTTCAGAACCGAAATTCTGGCTCTCAATCCTGGCCAGATTTAAAATACGGTTAATATTTTCTGTGAGGCGGTGAATATCTTCGAGCATGTTCCGGCTGTATTTTTTAACGTCTTCTGCATTGATTGGATGACGGATAAAGGTTTCAAGATAAATCTGCAGGCTCGTCACCGGCGTTTTCAATTCATGGGTAAAATTGTAGATAAAATTGTGTTGAAGCCGGAACAGGTTGACGGTTTTTTGATAATAGACAAAAGCAAGGAGAATGCCCACCAGCACCACCACAATCAACGCACTTAAAACCAGAATGGTCATACCGGTCTTGGAAGGGAAAATCAATTGAGGATCAATGTGAAATTTTAAAATGATCTCTTCAAGTGCGGTGGTGATTTCCATGTACCAGTTTACTGTCAGCACCAGCGCAGTGGCCAGGGCGAACAGAGAACAGGCAAAAATAAATACCGGGTGAAGATACCATCTGGATGGATTTAAAATCTGCATGACTCACTCATCAGCAGCCGGGGATATCGGGAAGGTCATTGTGAAGACCACACCCGCACCTTCAGATGCCTGACAGTCGATGCTGCCGTTGAGAGTCTGGGTAACCAGATTGAAAAGAATGGACATACCAAGGCCGGTGCCGCCTTTTGTCCGCCGGGTGGTGTAAAACGGATCAAATACCTTCTCTTTCTGTTCAGATGTCATCCCTTTGCCGTTATCCCTGTATATAAATGTCACCAGATTGTCAGAACAGGAGATCTCCATTTCGATCCGGCCACTGTCCATCTCTTCAAATCCATGGATCAGTGAGTTCATGATCAGGTTGTTCAAAATCTGGGAAAACACACCTGGATAAGAATTCAGTTCAATGGTTTCATCGCAGTGCACGTTGATGGCATGTCCTGTTTTTTTATATCGGGGCCGCAGGCTCAGCAGAATTTCATCAATATATTCCTTGAGGTTAAATCGGCGGCGGGTTTCGCTGGATTGATCAACCGCCACCTGTTTGAAGCTGGAAATCAGCTCGGCTGCCCGTTCCATATTGATCAGGATCGAACGGGAAACTTCTTCAACCACCCGGAGAAAATTTTCCAGGTCACTTCGCTTCAACTCTCCTGCATCGTATATCTTTTTGAATTCCCCTGTTTTCGCCTCCAGAAAAGAAGCTGCCGTTACCCCGACACCCACCGGGGTATTGATCTCATGGGCCACACCTGCCACCAGTTCACCCAGAGCCGCCATTTTTTCAGACTGAACCAGCTTATCCTGAGCCTGTTCCAAGGTATCAAGCGAGATGTTCAGTTCCTTGTTGGCGTTTTCCAGTTCCCGCTGGTACTGGTTTTTCTCTTCGATGAATCTGGCCCGCTCAAATGCCTTATTCACTGCATGGTACAAAACATTCATATCCTGGATGGGCTTCAT
Source organism: Desulfobacteraceae bacterium (assembly GCA_011390435.1). The sequence goes on from JAABSK010000102.1 coordinate 4,953, forward strand.
AATATAATCCCACGCCCCCAGGCGAATCGCCTCTACCGTATCTGATATGTTTCCTGCGCCAGACACAATGATCACCGGAATTTTAGGATTGTCTTCAACCACAGCAGCAAGAACTTCAAGCCCGTCCATCTCCGGCATTCTCAGGTCGCACAGCACCATGTCAGGGTTTTCATTCCGGAACCGCTCCAGGCCGATTCTGCCGTTTTCAGCGTCAATGACATCAAATCCGAAATCCTCAAGCAGACCAATGACTGAATCCCGGATATAAACTTCATCATCAATGACCAGGATTTTTTTTGTCGCAATATCACTCATCAGATCTGCCTGAATGTCTGGTTTGTTTATTGAATATCCGGCACAGCACCTTTAAATCACCCGCAGGCTTGATTAAAATATGATCGGCTGTAATCCCCAGCTTCCTGACAGATTCCGGAGGCTGGTAGTCTGCAGATCCGGTATGGACAACAAATTTGATGCCCGGAGCGATTCTTCTGGCCTCAACCATGAAGGTATTTCCGTCAATGCCAGGCAGACGGATGTCCACAACCGCCTCATCAATGCGATGATTGTTCAGTATTTCAAGCGCCTTTTCTCCACTGGCAGCCTGAAATACAACATATCCTTCATCTTCCATGTAGGCGGCAATACTCTGGCGGATACTCTCCTCGTCATCAAGGATCAGAAAATGTCTGGGACCTGCCGTCATTTTGTCCTCCTCCATCAATGATATGGTTACAGATTACCTGCACTTTAAAAGCTGCTGGACATGACTGGAAAGTTCCTCCACTGTCACAGGTTTCATCACAAAATTTTGGATTCCTGCGGCTTTTAATTTCTCCCTGTTCATCATACCGGTGTAACCGGAACATAAAATTACCGGCAGATCCGCCTTGATGGCAATCATCTCTCTTGCCAGATCAAACCCTGTTTTTCCCGGCATGGTCTGGTCGGTGATCAACAGATCAATAATCTTGAAATTTTTTTTGAAAAACCGTAAGGCATCCAGGCTGGAAACAAATGACCGCACTTGATACCCTAAGGCTTCAAATCCCTCTTTGCACATTCCCACAATATCTTCATCATCATCCACCACCAGGAGGGTTTGCCCGGCACCGGTGCCCGGATGATGACACAAATTACTTTCATCCGCAGTCACATACGCAGGTTCCACTGCCGGAAGCAGCACCCTGAACGTTGTGCCATGGTTCAAACGGGTGGTGACACGGATGTCGCCTTTGCAGGATTTCACAATACTGTATGCTGTGGCAAGCCCAAGTCCAGTGCCCTTGCCTTCCTCTTTTGTGGTAAAATATGGATCAAAAATCCGCTCGACAACATCGCCAGGCATACCGCAGCCGGTGTCGGAAACAGTGATGGCCAGGTAGGGACCGACCTGACTCATCAGGTTGGGATATTCAACAATATCTTCAGGTTCAAGATGTATTCTCTTCACCCCCACCGTCAAGGTACCACCGGTTTCTTCCATGGCATGGTAAGCATTGGTACACAGGTTCATGATCACCTGGTGAATCTGCGTGGGATCTGCTTCCACCATACCGCAATCCCTGTCAATGTTATCCTGGATGGTGATGGTAGAAGGTATCGATCCTTTCAGCAGCTTCAGCACCTCCTTTGCCAGCGGATGAATCGAGATCTGCCGTTTAAACTCTTTTCCACGACGGTTGAACGACAGCACCTGGCTGACCAGATCTGCTGCCCGGCGAGCTGCTTTCTGGATCTTTTCACTGCGCTGGTAGACATCTGTCACCGGATCTGTTGACTTCATGATCATATCAGCATATCCCAGAATCGGACTTAAAATATTGTTCAGATCATGTGCAATACCGCCGGCCAGCGTGCCGATGGCTTCCATTTTCTGGGATTTTTTTAACTGATCCTCAAGGCTCTGCCATCGGTGTTCTGCTTTTTTCTTTTCTGTTACATCCAGCAGAGACAAGACCACGCGGGTTGTTCCCGGAATCATGCCAATACTGACATACACAAATTTTTCCATACCGGCAGCGTCAATAAACCGGATCTCATATTGTACCGGAGCAGCAGTCCGGCCCTGCAGCTTTACCCGAGCATCAATATAATTGCGCATCACCGCGATGTCTTCTGCTTTGACAAAATCAGTCCACCTTTTCTTGCCAAGAATGTCAGATGCCGGCAGTCCGGCAAATTCTGAAAATCTGGAATTGACCATGGAAATGAAATCATCTGCCTCAATAATGATGGCTGCCGTTCCAGTATACTCAAAAACGGCCCGGTACCGCTGTTCACTTTCCTGAAGCTCACGGGTTCTTCGTTTCACCAGCTCTTCAAGCTGTTCCTGATATTGCCTGTTCTCTTTTTTCAGCCGGTTTTCCCTCAAACATTTCTGGATGGCATGATACAAAACCGTCATATCTTCGATCGGCTTTAAAATATAGTCCCACGCCCCCAGATGAAGGGCTTTCACAACAGATGTAATGTTCCCGGTCCCGGAAGCAACGATCAGCGGCAGGTCCTGCGTTTTTTCCCTGATGGCTTCCAAAACCTGTAACCCATCCATTTGCGGCATTCTCAGATCAAGGACAATCAGGTCTGGATTTTCAGTCGCAAAAAGAGCCAGGCCTTCCAGCCCGCTTCCCGCCTCAATAACTTGAAATCCATACTCCTCAAGACAGGTTCGAATGCTCTGACGGATATAGGATTCATCATCAATGGTCAGAATCTTGAACCGGCTGTTGTCTGCGATGTCAAATGCCCCGTTATGTTCAAACATAAAATTTGGGTATCACTTCCAATGGTAAAGATTATCGCCTGCTGTAAACCTTTAGAACATTATTCTGGGATCGGTTTGGATGTCAAGCCCTATTCAGACAAAAACAACAATCCACTGCCCTAACCGTTGACTATTGCGCAAAACTTGCATACAACCAGTTTAAAATACGATCTGAAGGATCATGCTCTGGATAGACTGAAAATAAAGGACTGAAAATGACCGAAAACATTGAAAAATTTTTTGAAGACCAGTACAAGAAAATGGTTCAGTTTGATAAATTTTTGGGAATGGAGCTGACAGTTGTCTCTCCGGGAAATATCCACTATTTACTGCCCATCAGAGCTCACCATGCAACCGCACCCGACTCTGCCCACGGCGGTGTATGCGCCGCCATGATGGATGCCACCTTAGGCGTTGCCGCATTATCCTATGCAGTCACCCTGGGCAATCTGTGCGCCACAGTAGAGTTCAAGATTAATTACCTGGCCCAGGTCCGGCCTGGAGAAACGCTGATCTCCACGGGTCAGATCAGCCATACCGGGTCAAGACTGATTGTATCGGAAGGAAAAATCATGGAACAATCCAATGGAGAGATGAAAGCGATCGGCTTGGGAACTTTCAGTCAGTATCCCATTGAAAAACGCAGCACTGCGTTTAATATTGACGACGCTCCACCACTCTAGCATTTTCACATGCCGGCCATTTAAATACCCAGGCAGCCGGTATGGGCCAGCTCATTTAAAATGCCCATGACGCAACATCAATAACCCAGATTGCTGACGGGGCCCTTGAAGAAGCGACAACGCTCATTCAGGCCAATACGTCCCACAAAAATGTGGTCGCACTGTTCTCCCAAAAAATAAAAATCCCGAGAGCCTGAACTCTCGGGATATTGTTGATTGTGTTGGCTCCCC
>JAABSK010000103.1:0-3296 GCA_011390435.1 Desulfobacteraceae bacterium
GCTGAACCTTGAAAAGGGGTTTACTCTGTTATGGGCCGGCCGGGTCAGCAAAGATAAGAACATCGAATTTTTATTGGACCTCTTTGACAAAGCCGGACAAACGATACCAGATCTCAACCTGGTGTTGTGCGGCAGCGGCCCGGATCTGGAATATTATCAGAAAAAGTGCCGCCATCTGAATCGAATCCACTTTGCAGGATTTGTAGAAAATCACCACCTGCGCAGATACTACGAGTTTGCCGATCTGTTTGTTTTTCCCAGCACAACAGACACGTTTGGAATGGTGGTGCTTGAAGCGCAGTCCTGTGGACTGCCGGCAATGGTAACCGACATCGGCGGTCCGCAGGAGATCGTGAACGACCGGAAAACCGGTTTTGTCCTCAGCCTTTCCAGCATTTCAGCGTGGATACAGCGGATAGAAGAGATCCACACACTGAAAATGAACAATCCAAATGAATTTGCCATGATGCGCGCCCGCTGCCAGCACCATGTCAGCGAAAACTTCAACTGGGACGAGGCACTGTATGATATTCTGGGAGAATGCGCTTCTATCCGGGAAATGAAACCCAGGAAGCATCCTGGCAGATCCATGAAAAATCAGCTGCAGGAATGCGCTGACAGTTCAGATGTGCCGATCATTTCCAGAAAAGTCGTTGCCTGAGGATGATCAGGACATCATGAATATTTTATACGGAATCCAGGGAACTGGAAACGGGCATATCACACGATCCACAGAGATCATCCGCTGTCTGAAATCAGCAGGAGCAGTCGTGGATGTCGTGTTCAGCGGGTGCACTGAAAACAAGTTGTATGACGCATCCATACTGGCGTGTGTCTCTTTTTTTGACGGATTCAGTTTCAGCTGTCAGAACGGCAAAATCCATTATGCCCAAACCCTGAAACACCTGTCACCGGTTCAATTTGCAAGGGATATCCTGGCATTTGACGCATCCGGATATGATGTGGTCATCACTGATTTTGAACCGCTGACTGCCAGAATCGCCCGGAAACACCGACTGCCGTGTATCGGTATCGGTCACCAGTACGCATTTTTATACGACATCCCCATGGGGCGCGGTGCCAGGCTGAAACGCATGATCATGGAACAATTCGCAGCCTGCCAGTATCCTGTCGGCCTCCACTGGCATCATTTCGGCCGCCCCATCCTTCCGCCGGTAATTCCGGATCATATCATGCCATCACAACAGACTGACCCAAGCCTTATACTGGTGTATCTGCCGTTTGAAAACCCGGATAATATTGCAGCCCTTTTCAAGCCCTTTACCGATTTTCGGTTTGTCGTGTATGGATCACTTTTTGTCAATCCCCTTAAAAATGGCAGCACCGTCACCTGGCAGAAATTTTCAAAAACCCGATTCTTCGATGACCTGCAACAGTGTGACAAAATCATCTGCAACGCAGGATTTGAACTGCCCAGTGAAGCGATTTTTCTGGGAAAAAAGTTACTGGTCAAACCCTTGAAAGGCCAGTTCGAACAAATGGCCAACGCCATGGCAATTGAACTGCTGAATCTGGGGACATCTGTTCAGACACTGAATCAAGCAGTCATTGAAAAATTTTTAACCCGGCAGGACGTATCCCGAAAACATTTCCCACGGGTGGCCCCGGTCCTTGCCGACTGGATCATGAAAGGCGACTGGAAAAATATCCAATCCCTTGCAAACACGTTATGGCACTGAAAAAAATTTAACAAAAGAGGTGAGTGATGGAGATGCACCCGGAAAAAAAATGTGAGTCCGTGATGAGCGAACCGTACATGAACACCGAACAACTGGCGTATTTTAAAAACAAGCTTCTGCTCCAGAAAATGGAGCTGGAAGCCAAGATGGCCCTTCAGCGGGAAAAGTATAAAACCATGAAAGATACCCTTCCGGACATTCTGGATAAAAGCAATTTTCTCATGGAAATGGACCGTGAAATTCGGAACCAGGAACGGTACAGTCAGCTGATCCGACAGGTGAACCGCGCTCTTGAAAAAATCGATGACGGCAGTTTCGGTTATTGCGAATCCACTGGAACCCGGATCGGACTGAAACGACTGGAAGCAATTCCCTTTGCCGCCCTGTCCATTGCGGCCATGGAAAGACACATATGATACAGCAAAAGATAAGGAGGGTTTTCCTCCTTATCTTTGCAGGGCTTTACAGATATTCAGACCCGGGCGTTATTCCTCGCTTTTGAAGCGGTATCCAATGCCACGAACCGTTTCAATCAGATGGGCATGCTGCTTTAATTTTCTGCGCAATCCCACCACAACCACATCAACACTGCGATTGGTGACCGCATAATGATCACCGTGAATGGCATCAACAATCTGTTTACGGGTAAAAACCCAGCCCTTTGACTGTGCCAGAAACGCCAGCAGTTCAAACTCAGTGAGGGTCAGTTGAATCTCTGTTTTGTTCATCCATACCCGGTGCCGACCCCGATCAATCACCAGATCGTTTCCATGATGAACCGCTCCGGGATGACGTTGCTTCATGTGCTTTCGCCGCAAAACTCCCCGGATCCGAGCGATGAGCTCTTTAGGGCTGAACGGTTTTGACATATAATCATTCACGCCCGAATCCAGGCCCTTGATCACATCTGCATCCTCACCTTTTGCCGAAAGCATGATAATGGGAAGGTTTTTTGTTTTCTCTGTGGTTTTTAATTTCCGGGTCACCTCCAGACCATTAATTCCGGAAAGTATGACATCAAGAACAATAAGATCGGGCAGTTTTCTGCAGGCGATTTCAACAGCCTTCTCACCTGTGGCGGCACTCAATACCTGATACCCCTCGTTGATCAGATGATATGAAACAAACCTGATGATATCTTCTTCATCATCCACTACAAGGATGGTTTCCTTCATCATTTTTCCTCCCTGAAAACCAAAAGAGCTACAAAAAATGATGTATCGTTATTTTATTAGATTTCTGACAGGATTTTATGAGTACAGCATTAGAAGATGGCCGCAGCTGTAAATGTCGTCACTCTTGCGCACCCATGGCATTCAGAACGGAATGCATGATCTGGTTGATCCGGGTGAAATATTCAGGGTGGGACAGAATCTGTTCTTCAGATTGGACATAGCAGGACCCGTCCAGTTCATCTTTGCAGTTTTCAATCAAACGGCGGGCGGATTCACGGGTGGTTTCCAGGTGACACTGAAACCCGGCGATCCGGTCATCTTTGATAAACCCCTGGTTCCGGCAGGCAGCACTTTGGGCAAGGGGCACGGCACCATCAGGGATGTCAAAGGTGTCTGCATGCCAGTGAAAGACCCGGAGATC
>JAABSK010000103.1:3306-8596 GCA_011390435.1 Desulfobacteraceae bacterium
TGCCGCCTGGGCGCAGGGATGGATATCAAACCAGCCGATTTCTCGATGGGAATTTTGATACACATCAGCGCCCAGAACATGGGCAATTAATTGAGCGCCAAGACATACGCCCAGAATAATTTTTCCGTGGTCTATCGCTGTCTGTATAAACAGTTTTTCCGGTTTCAGCCATGGATAATCATCTTCATCATGGACTCCCATGGGCCCGCCCATGATCACCAGCCAGTCAAAATCAGCCAATCGGGGAAAATCTGTTTTTTCATATACCCGGGTGACGCTGATTGTATGCCCCATCGTTGCAAAGGATTCTGCCATACTGCCCAGATTTTCAAACGGTACATGCTGTATATAATGAACTTTCATATGATTTCCATCCTGAATGGTTGACGCAAAAACACGGTCTGATTTCATATCTATATACAAAAATCAGGCTCAAGGCAATCGGTGAATTATCCTGTCCGTGTCCATGACAATTTTTTTGTACAGCCCCCGCACATAGGCCTTTTGCACGGGTCTGGGATGAAAGATTTTAAAATCAAAATCTTTCAGACGCATGTAAAAAGTTTCAAACACGCTGACATCGGTTTCCAGGTTGATACAGCAGGACGGGCCGATATGAAATACCTCTGCCGCATGGTGGATCAGCAGATAAAAACAGGTGGCAGACATGTATCTGCTGTCCAGCTCCCGGAAAATCTCAGGATAGAACTTTGAAACATACAGATGATTTGAAAAGATTTCATGGGAAACGATCAATGATCTTGAAATCTGCTGCATGTTTTTGATGTTGAATAAAAAATATTCCATGCAGGTCCCGTCCTGAAAACATGACAGGCTGAACCGCGTAAAAAAAAGTGGGATATTTTCATTTAAAAATGCAGATTCATAAGGGAGGGATGTTGATGCCATCATGGCCTGCCAAACTGAATTTTTCCTGCTGCCCAGCAGGCAAAAGGATCCTGTGCAGACAGGCTTGTGCGCATGGAAAAGGGAATGTCATGGGTACCGGTTTCAAGATTTCGCCGGGCGCAACAGTCCTCAAACAGATCCCGTGTGGTTTGAAACACATAATTTCTCATGGGAGATGTTACGATCTCAATATGGTGGTTTGTGGAATAAAAGGCGGTTTTACACGTTGCCTGATCAAGAGAATTCCAGGACCGGCAGATAAACGGACGGACCGGATAGATACTGCACTGATTTTCAGATAAAAAGACACAGGGTGTCTGGGTTTTGATCTGAAACCGCTGTTTAAGGGTCTTTCCCTGGGTCAGGGTCATTGCTGTATCAATCCGTGTGTGCAATTGCGCGATTTTCTGACAGGTGAACTGTTTGCGCACAAACCCATGAATCAAAAGGGTTTCAAGGGGGGTAATATTCACCTGGGAGTGACAGCAATAACTGCATCCCTCACTGCAGGACACCGCCGGACTCTTGCCCGAAGCCTCAATGCTCAGTACAACCCCCTGAACAAACTCCATCATCTCTTTTAAATAGGCAAGAATCGTGGCATTAAAGTCACACCCGGCCAGTCTCCCGCGGATCATTTCAGAAAGCAGCAGTGACAGCGGATCTGAGTCGCTGGACAGCCTCGGTATTGTCATTGAATCCTCCTCTGAAGTAAGTCAGAGAGGATTCTGTAAAAAACCAAAAGGCTTTCTGTGCTTACCAATTCCGTTGCATATGCGGTTGAATTGAAATTGCCAGTCTGGTGGATCTTACAGCCTTTGGTACTGAATTTCAACCCCTGAGAAATCCAGCTATATGGTTTTATCAAACATCTCTGTTTTTTCCTGTGACAGGCTCAAATCCTTCAGACTGAAAATGATCATCCGGCAGGCCTGGGTAAACAACCGGTTCACCAGAAACAGCGTGGACAGGTCAATCTGCTGAAAAGAATCATCTGGTGCCGCTTTAACGGTTTTATCGATAAACTGATTGTCTGCCAGTTCAATCTGCTGGAAGGCATGAATCAGGGATTCAAACTGGGCTTCCGGGTTTTCAGTAACCAGATTTTCAATTTCATGATACAAAAAAAGCAGTCGTTTTCTGAACCGCTCATACTGTTTGTTCAGATATTCACTCTCTGAAAACTTGAACTCGTCCAGGTTGGTGCGGATGCTTTTAAAATTCTTGGCTGCATTCAAAATATTTCTGGAGGCAACAATGGCCCGTTCCAGCTCCCGTGTGTCACCGATATCCAGTTCGTTTTTCTGGATACCTGAATAAAACGCGATAATATCGGTGTGAAGCAGCTTGATATCGGTGTACAACTCTTCGATGGTCAGTTTCTTTTTTCTATTTTTTTCAAATGGCAACGGCTCATCAAATACCAGTTTTTCATCGATATGCAATACCCGGAGCGTATACAGCTGACACTCCTGAAGCAGGTGACGGATCTCATTTTTCAGGGCCACGCCTGCAGCATCCACTTCTTCTGTCGGGGTATTGGCAAGATGAATGCTTAAAATCTCTCTGTGTTCCGGGTAAAATTTTATCAATAATGCGGTGAACAAAGAGACAAACGGCAGAAAAATCAGCACACCCGTAACATTGAAAAGCGTGTGCAAAAGGGCCAGGCCCACCGGCCCGTTGGTTGAGATGTTCACAAACAGCTCAACAATCGCCACCAGTATGGGCAAAGTTGAAAACGCAACAATGCCGGTGACCATGTTAAAGATCAAATGACTTGCTGCCACACGTTTTTTCGGCGGGGAGCCGCCGATCGCTCCCAGCAGGACCGTAATCGTGGTGCCGATATTGGCGCCGATCACCATGGCGGCGGCCATCTCAAACCCCATCAATCCACTGTTCAATGCGGTCAGAGCAACAGCAATAGTGGCGGCGCTGGCCTGCATCACAGCTGTCATCAGCGTTCCAATCACCAGATACATCCAGGGGGCCATGTTCTGAAGCTGCTGGGGATCAAAATGCTGGGAAAAAGCCTCCACGCTTGTTTTCATATAATCCAGGCCCAGAAATAAAAACCCGAACCCGATCAGGAGCCGGTTGACATGATACCACCGGCTGGCAGGCTTTAAAAAAATCAGTCCGACCCCACCGGCACCGATAAACGGCAGGGCAAAGGTCTCGATTTTAATCTTGAATCCCAGGGTTGCCACAATCCAGGCTGTCAGGGTTGTACCGATGTTGGAGCCCAGAATGACACCGATGGCGTTTTCCATACTCATGATACCGGCCCCCACAAAGGCCAGGACCATCAAAGATACAGCAGAACTGCTCTGCAGAAGGGCAGTGACAGCTGCCCCGTTTAAAATTGCCTTGATCCGGGTGTTGGTGTACTGACGGATGATTTTCCGAAATGTCCGCCCTCCCAGATCTTTGATTGAATTCTCCAGAAGCTGCATGGCAAACAGGAAAATCCCCAGACCTGCCAACAGTTTCCAATAATCAAACCCGCCCATGGTGCTCCTTTTGATTCTTTTTTACCGCATTGCAGCCAGGGCCCTCGTCAAGAGCGGCCCTGGTGCCAGCCTGATGTGTGAAAATTTTCATGGAGACACGCTCACTACCGTGTGGATCAGCCATGCGGCATATCCCAGATAGACCAGTAAAAGCACGGTCCCTTCGATGCGGTTGATGCGTCCCTGCCGTTTTTTGAATCCATACCCAATAATAAAAAGCGAAACCGTCAGCGCCCCCATGACAACCATGTCCCGCGAAAGGGTTTCCGGTGCCACGGAAAACGGATGAATCATTCCGGCAATACCGACAACGGCAAGTGTGTTGAACAGATTGGAACCGAGAATGTTTCCCAGAGCGATATCATGCTCCCCTTTTCGGGCTGCAATAACAGATGAGGCCAGTTCAGGCAAAGAAGTGCCGATTGCCACAATCGTCAAACCGATGATCATATCGCTGACACCGAATATTTGAGCAATTTCAACGGCTCCCCACACAAGGATTCGGGAGCTGGCAATCAATATCAACAGCCCGGCCACCAGCCAGAAAACAGCCCGCTTAAGCGGCATTGCTTTTTCTGCTCTTGTTGCGTTGACCTCTTCTGCCAGGGAGTCGTTCTTTCGTTTCAGGCCCTGATAAATGGTCCATATCATCAGACCACAGAATATCAGCAGCAGAACAGCTGCATCCACCTTCGTGATGTCAAGATCTGCAATCAGACCCATACTGACAAGGGTTACAAACGCCAGTATGGGCAGTTCCTTGCGCAATACTGTTGAATAGACCATGATCGGGCTTATCAAGGCTGTCACGCCCAGTATCAGGGCGATATTGGCAATATTTGAGCCGTACGCATTCCCAAGCGCAATTCCCGGACTGCCATCAAAAGCTGCCAGCGCAGAGACCACCATTTCCGGTGCAGACGTCCCAAACCCGACAATCACCATACCGATCAACAGCGGGGGCATGCCGAAGTATCGTGCGGTAGCGGCAGCACCTTCCACAAAACGGTCCGCGCTCCACACCAGAAGTGCCAGGCCAGTTATTAAAGCCAAAGCAGCCAGTCCCATCATCGAAATCCCTTTTTTCTTAGTTCTGTGTCACTTTTCCTTCACTCCTGTATTTTATTGCAGTGAGTGGCGTTGTCTTGTCAACAGATAAAATCGTTCGGTCATTTTGTTCTCTCCTCTTTCTTAACCACTTTTATACAGCCCGGGCCGGACAGAGAACTGCGGCCGCCGGAGAGAGGTGTGATGTTTATCTGTGTACGGATCCTTTCCTTCAATGCCGATACATGGGAGATGATTCCGATCAGCTTGCCGTCCTGCTGAAGCCCGGACAATGTTTCCAGAGCGGTTTCCAGAGATTCTTCATCCAGGGTGCCAAAGCCTTCATCAAGAAACAGAGAGTCCACGCGGACTTTCCGGCTGGCCATTTTTGAAAGACCCAGCGCCAGCGTCAGACTGACAATAAAGCTTTCACCGCCCGAAAGGTTCCGGGTCGACCGGATTTCACCGGCCTGATAATGATCAACGACGTTCAGCTCCAGCGGCTGCTGCTCATCACGGATCAGCAGATAGCGGTCGGTCATTTTTTCCAGCTGCCGGTTGGCGTGCGCTACCATTAATTCAAAAGTCAGACCCTGAGCAAAATTGCGGTATTTTTTCCCGTCAGCCGAACCGATGAGGCCATGGAGTTTTTCCCAGCGACGGCACTCTTTTTTCTGGGCTTGGATAGCGGACTGCCTTTCCTTTATCCGCTCTTTGGCTGCCGTGTTTTCGCTCAGTTGATGCTTGAGACCGGCAATGGTTTCGCGCAGTGTTTTCAGGGTTTCCTCTAACTCTTTGAACTGCGGCTCCAGCTCCCC
>JAABSK010000104.1 GCA_011390435.1 Desulfobacteraceae bacterium
CGCCCAGGGCCTTTTCCTTGAGCCCGCCGATCGGCAGTACCCGGCCCCGGAGGGAAATCTCTCCGGTCATTCCCACCTTGTTGTTGACCTTTCTGCCGGTAAAAGCTGAAACCAGGGCCGTTGCCATGGCAATTCCTGCAGAAGGACCGTCTTTGGGAATTGCGCCGGCCGGCACATGGATATGGATATCATTGTTATCGATATCATCTTTTTTAATGTCGTATTCATCTGCATTGGCCTTGATGTAGGTCAATGCGGCCCGTGCAGATTCCTGCATCACCTCTCCAATCTGTCCGGTGACCAGCAGCTCTCCTTTTCCCTGATAGATCGACACCTCGATGTACAATTGTTCTCCACCCACTTCAGTCCAGGCAAGGCCGGTTGCAAGGCCCACCTGGCTGTCTTCCTGGTCAAGTTCGGAAAGGAATTGCGGCGGGCCGAGGTAGGTGGTTAAATTCTGAAGGGTCACTAAAAACTTTCCCTTCTGCCCTTCTGCAATTTTCCTGGCAATTTTTCTGCAGACCGTATCCAGCATCCGCTCAAGGCCCCTCAATCCTGCCTCCAGCGTATAGTCGGCAATAATGGCTTCCATTGCACTGGAACTGATCCGCACAGACCTGCGAATCAACCCGTTGTCCCTTAATTTACGGGGCAAAAGATATTTCTGGGCAATCAGCTTTTTTTCCTGGCGGGTGTAACCGGAAATCTCGATCATCTCCATGCGGTCCCGCAGAGCGGACGGAATCGTATCTGAAATGTTGGCGGTCAAAATAAACAGTACGTTGGACAGATCAAACGGCATGTTCAGATAATGATCTGAAAACGCCACATTCTGCTCCGGGTCCAGAGCCTCGAGAAGTGCGGAAGACGGATCCCCCCTGAAATCATTTCCAAGCTTGTCAATCTCATCCAGCATGAATACTGGATTGTTGGTGCCGCACTGGCGCAGTCCCTGTAAAATCCTTCCGGGCATGGACCCGATATAGGTTCGGCGGTGCCCTCTGATTTCCGCTTCATCCCGTATGCCGCCCAATGACACCCGGTGAAATTTTCGATGCATGGCTTTGGCAATGGCCTGTCCCAATGATGTTTTCCCAACCCCTGGAGGGCCGACAAAGCAGATGATCTGCCCCTTTTTTTTGGGATTGAGTTTTCGGACGCTCAGGTATTCTAAAATCCGTTCCTTGACCTTTTCCAGACCAAAATGGTTGGCATCCAGTATCTCCTGGGATTTGGGAATATCAAGAAAATCCCTGGTGGATTTGCTCCATGGCAGGGAAACAATGCAGTCCAGATAGGTCCTGACCACAGATGCCTCAGAAGAATCTGAATGCATCTGGTCCAGCCGCTGCAACTGTTTTGCAGCTTCTTTTTCACACTCCTTGGGCATTTTGCATTTTTTGATCTTTTTCTGGAAATCAGCAATTTCAGCAATCCTGTCGTCATTTTCACCCAGTTCTCTGTAAATGGCTTTGACCTGTTCTCTAAGATAATAATCCCGCTGATTTTTTGAAATTTCATCTTTGACATCGGTTTGAATCTTGGCCTGAACCGTGGACAGGTTCAGTTCGCGAACCAAGAGGTCATTCACTTTTTTCAGGCGCTGTATGGTATCGGTGATTTCAAGCAGTTTCTGGGCATCTTCAACTTTCAGGTTCAGGTTGGATGCCACAAGGTCTGCCAGTTTTCCAGGCGATTCAATATGGGATAAAAGATCCCCCACATCACCGGACAGTTCCCCTTTGAGCGCCAGCAGTTTCTCGCTGGATTCCTGGATAATGCGCATCAGCGCCTCATCTTCAATGGTCAGCTCACTGGGTTCTGTGTCTGTCAGCAGTTCGATCTTTACTTTAAAAAACGGCCTTTTTTTTGTGTACTCCACTGCCCTGGCCTTGGCAATTCCCTGAACCAGCGCCTTGATCCGCCCATCCGGCAGTTTGATCATCTTCTGGATCCGGCCCACTGTTCCAACCGTATAAACATCCTTCGCAGAAGGGGCTTCCAGGTCAGAGTCAATCTGGGCCGCCAGAAAAATATAGCGGTCGTATTCAATACTTTCTTCCACAGCTTTGATGGATTTTTCCCGTCCGACAAACAGCGGCAGCAGCATATCGGTAAATACCACCACATCCCGTACCGGCATCATGGGAAGTGTTGTGGGTATCTCGTCAAGGTTGCTGTCTTTTTCTATGATTTCTATGAGGTCATCAATATCTGCTTCAGCCATCTTTACTCCTTATCATCTATATAAAACCACTGGATTCAATGAAACAGGTGTGAATTTCCAATCCAGTGGTTGACATCCATGCGGACACTATCATAATTTGTGCTTTTACAATAAAACAGTTTTCATCTTTTACAATATGCATCCAAAAATATTTTTAACACCGATAAAAGGAATCCCATGACGTCCATCATCCAGCAGTTTTTCAGAGTAGAATGGATCATCTTTGCCGTTGGTGCCTGTGTCGGCAGTTTTCTCAATGTCTGCATCTACCGGATTCCTGCACAAAAATCCATTGTCTCTCCCGGATCATCCTGTCCCAACTGTCATCAGGCCATCCCGTTCTACCTGAACATTCCCATTCTCAGCTTTATCGTTCTGGCAGGCCGCTGCCGGTTCTGCCGGATACCAATCAGCATCCGCTACCCCCTGATCGAGGCGCTCACCGGAATTTTTGCCGTTTTAGCATTCAACTGGTTCGGCCCAAGCCTGATCTTTGTCTACTGGTTTGCATTCATCTGCACGTTGATCACGGTATCGTTTATTGATCTGGACCACCAGATCATTCCAGACGTGATCTCCCTTCCCGGAATTCTGATCTTTGCATCCGGAGTTTATATTCTTCCGGACATGACACTGCTTCAGAGTCTTGCGGGGATTTTTTCCGGCGGCGGAATTCTGTATGCGGTGGCAGTTCTGTATGGCTGGCTGAGAAAACAGGAGGGCATGGGCGGGGGAGATATCAAACTTCTGGCAATGATCGGCGCTGCCACCGGTGTCCAGGGCGTGCTTTTCACCATATTTGTCAGTTCGATTGCCGGCAGTGCTGCAGGCCTGGTGATGATGGTCTTCAACCGAACGACCGATGCAACAGTGAAAGTCCCTTTTGGACCGTTTCTGTCACTGGGGGCAATCCTCTATCTCTTTTATGGTGAATCGATTCTTCACTGGTATATTTCACTGCTGCTGCAGTAGCAGCCATACCACCAAAATCAGGCGTGACAGACTTCGATAACAACCGTTCCCTTTGTGGTCTTGAACGGAATGGACAGTACATGATCATTGCCGTCAATATGATCAATGATGGCATCTCTGCCGATTTTGATTTCCGTAAACTTTACCTTTACTTTTTTCCCGGTTTCCGTGATTTTAGTGGTCACGTGGCCAGCCACCATATTACTAATTTCTCCCACAGCATCATTGATCTCATCGTTGATTTCAGTCATTTCTTCTCCGAACATGGCTGATACAATGCCCAGAATACTCTGCTTTGAAAAGCTGATGGCAGCCGTTCCTGTCACGTCACCGCTCACTTCGATAAGGCCGGTGATATCACCCTGGGATTTTCGATCTTTTTTGAGAAATGGGGGGTCGGGCTTCACCTTTACAAATGCAGTGGTGTCCAGAATATGTAAGGTGCCTTCTATAAAAGGGTTCACAAGGGTTGCGTCCATATTTTCCTCCTGTTTTTGATTATTCTATTGTTTTTATGATTTTCTGGCAATTAAATTTAATAAAAATTGTGAATAAATACTTGACACGCACTTCTCAACCACGTAACGTACGCAGAAAAGCTGATTCAATTTAATTTTATTTTAGAAAGTGTTTCATGACAAATTTTACTATTTGGAAATTTCTAAAACCTAAAAAAAGGAGTGATCAACATGAACAAAGGTGATTTAATCAACAAGGTTTCAGAAGTACTGAACAGCAAGAAAGATGCTCAGGCTGCAGTTGACTGCACCATCAAGGCCATTACAGATGCGCTTTCAAGCAATGACTCTGTGACCCTGGTTGGTTTTGGAACGTTCAAAACAGCGAACAGAAAAGCCAGAAAAGGCAGAAATCCTCAGACAGGTAAAGAAATCAATATTCCAGCTAGAAATGTCCCCAAGTTTGTCCCGGGAAAGGCCTTAAAAGACGCTGTAAAATAAAATCAGCAAATTTTCTTTCAGGCAGTATCTGTGGGCACAGATGCTGCCTGATTTTTTTCAGCTATGACATTTAATCCTGAAAAAATATTTCTGCCGTCAATCGGGGTGGATATGGTCTTTAACATGAATGATCTGGCGCCGTATGCCAGGTCGTCCATCATTTATGATACAGACCATAAATCCCAGACCATTGTGATTGCGCAACCCCACACACCGTTTTCAAAAAACACCCGCTTCAAAGATCTTCACATCACCACCATCATTTCCCATAAAAGCAGACGCATCCGGGTCGGACTTGCCTGCAGCGCATTCAAAATCATTGATCACTATTCTCTGGCCAACAAGACTGATGTTCAGGCGGTGCAGGTAAAGTACGAGCTGCCGGCAGTGGAGACCAATATCCGGTCGGCATTTCGTCTGCCGTTGAGCGCAAGATACACCATCAAAGGCAAAATTCTGCACAACCATTTTGAATACTATACACCAAAGGATTTTTCCATACGGGATATCTCGCTTACCGGTCTGGGTCTGGTCGTCCCCAGAAAGACAGGAAAGGCCTTGAACCCGCTGTCTGAATTAAAGGAAAAAACCATCCTTTTGATGGGAATTATCCTCATTGACAATGAGAAATCGCAGCCGGACGGAACACTGCCGATCAAGGCCCAGGCAGCGCGAATCATCACGGATGCATCAGGCGAATTTACCCGGATCGGGATAAAATTTTTAAATCTGACCCGGGAACGGGAAGACCTGCTGAATCAGTTTATTCACCATGCCCAGATTGAAGAGTTAAAGCGGATCAGCAGAAGAGAGCTGTAAGCCGTTTGTTAAATACTGTCTCAGCCACTCCAGCATCTTGAGCTGTTCTGCATCTGGGGATGCCAGCGCTTCTTTCAGCTTGTCCAGCTGTATCAAGGCATCACCACAGGTCAGCTTTTGATCGTTTCGAAATCCGATAATCGCCTCTCGATTGTCATTGTCTGTTTTCAATGCTTCCATACGCAGGCAGGCAGCACTGTCATTCTTGCCTGCAGCCGGGTGATCATCAAAATTTCTGGCCAGAATCCGTTCTGCCAGCCGCTGAATGCGAGGCGAACTGATTTTTTCCATTGCCAGATACTTTTCAGCATCCGGCGCATTGTGGAACTGTTCTGACTGCGCTTTCTCGGCACGGGTAAAAAAACCATCCTGATAAAGCGCGGCATCAATATCCATCTTTGGGATGTACGGATATGCATAGGCACAGTGATATTGGACAAACGCAGAAAACCGGTCGGGGTGATTGCGAATTTTTTCCACATTGATCCGGGACATTTCGCTGGCAGCTGAAGAAACCCTGCCGTGAAAACGATCCAGCGGTGGAAGGACGATCAAGGCATCTCCAAATCGTTTTCGCATTACATAGGTTTTTTCCAGGGGCAGATTTTCATTCATGCCCAGAATATCTTCCGTGTCAAGCCGCAGCCACAGGGTTTGATTTTTATACGGAATTGATGAGCCAATGCAGATGGCCGGCGAAAGATAATTCACCTCAGGTCCGAAAACAGGCGAAACCAGCAGCGCTGCAACGAAATTTTCACCATTGATCTCAATTTTTTTTTTCAGTGACCTGAATCGGGCTTCATCCTGTTTTTTATCAAAAAATTCAAGACAATACGCCCAGATATCTGTATGCACATAAAATCGTTTTGCCAGTGCAACAAGTGCCTCGACATCACTCATGGCTTCGTGGGCACGCCCGGATGTCACAAACCGGTTTTCTGCTGCAATCAAATCCAGCTTCAGGCTGGGTCTGCCGTCACCAGTGGTGGGCCAGGACAATCCATTGGGGTGAAACACCTTGAAAATCGTCGCAATGGGCAGCATATCCATTCTGGAACATCCCTGATGAAACTGATGGGTATACGGATCTAACAGATTGCGATAAAACAGGAATCGCAGAAAGTCATCATCAAAGCCAAGGGAGTTATACCCGATACTGATCGTGCCCGGTGTGTTGAATTCTGCATGAATCTTCCTTGCAGCATGGTACTCTTTGAGACCTGTACTGAGTTCCGCCATGGTCAGGCCATGGGTCAAAAACGCCCCTGGAGACGGAACAATGTCTTTTCGAAGCTGAATGGTAATGGTGCTGCGACTGATCTCGTTCAACAGAAGGTCCGTCCGGATACAGGCAAACGTCAGAATCTGATCAAATGCAGGGTTCAGACCACTGGTCTCGACATCGTAAAACAGATATGTTTTCATGGTCGGTCATGACTCCTCTCCAATACAAACAGGGCAAAAAGAAACTCTTTTTGCCCTGAAAATATTGCATTGATTGCTGGATCGATATGGAAAAATCTATCGCTTTGAAAACTGAAAGCTGGCCCGCGCGCCTTTTTTCCCGTATTTTTTCCGTTCTTTACTTCTTGAATCCCGTGTCAGAAAGCCCGCACTTTTTAAAACCCCTCTGAGATCCGGATCCAGCTGCACCAGTGCTTTTGATACGCCAAGACGAATGGCTCCGGCCTGACCGGATTTTCCACCGCCCATCACCGTCACTTTCACATCAAAAATATCTGACTTGTCGGTCAGCACCAGCGGTGATGAAAGCAGATCCCGTGATACATCAAGATCAAAATAATCATTCTGGTCTTTATTGTTCACGATGATCTTGCCTGTACCCGGTGTAAGCCAGACCTTTGCCACAGAATCTTTTCTCTTACCAGTCGCGTAAAAAACGTTTCCACTTTCCATTGATAGTTATCGCGTCCTTATATTCTTAAATGTCAATCGCTTCAGGTTTCTGAGCAGCATGGGGGTGCTGATCACCCGTATATACAAACAATTTTTTGCCCAGTTTCCGACCAAGCCGGTTCTTGGGAAGCATCCCCTTTACCGCTTTTTTAATCAGTTCTTCAGGTTTTTTTTCCATCAACTCTTTTGCAGTAACCGATTTAATGCTGCCCACATACCCGGAATGGCGGTAGTATTTTTTGTCATCAAGTTTGTTTCCGGTCAGACGGATTTTGTCGGCATTCACGACAATAATCCAGTCGCCGGTATCAACGTGGGGTGTAAAAAGCGGATTATGTTTTCCCCGGATTCGATATGCAACTTTGGATGCGAGTCTGCCAAGGGTCTGATCTTTTGCATCCACTACGCACCAATTCTCTTTGTTGTCCGACCGTTTTGCACTATATGTATATTTTTTCACTGTTCTCAACGCTCCTCATTCATAAACACAATCAGCAACATTTACCCAATTTCAGGATTTATGTCAAGCAATAATTAAAGTTCGATCTGTTTTTCCTTTCGTGACTTGAATGCATCCAGCGGACCTGTCTCTTTTGCCGGCTCAACTTTACTGGATGTCTTGCAGGTCACTTCCGCGTTCAGGATGCCGCCGTTTTCCACAATCAAATCCTTGCATTCAACTTTTCCGGCACAGGTTCCAGTGGACAGTATGATCAACTCCCTGGAGGCAGTAACCTCGCCTTGAAAATTTCCACCGATGGTCAGGCTGGATACCTTTGTGGCGCTGGATGTCACCTGGCCGTCTTCGGCAATAATGACCACATCACCGTCAATGGTGCCGTTTACCTGCCCTTTGATAATCAATTTTCCACTACTGGATATTGATCCTTCGATCTTCAATTCATTGTCGATAATTGAAAGATTTTTACTGATTTTTTTCCCCACGTTTCATCTCCTTGCTTGACTGTGATTGAATATCCACAAACATTTTTCCGGCAACTTTTCCATCAAGCGTTGTCACCACCTGGTACTGCTGCCCTTTTTTATCCAGCGAGTAGCGTTTCATCAACACATCTTTTGCCGTATCGATCACATACCCCCGGTCTTCACCGGTGTTATTGAGACGATTTCCCACAAATCCCTTGAAATTGACAATGTACCGGGATGGATCAATGTTCCCGGTAATGATGTCTTCAATGATTAACTGATCGCCTTTTTGAATCACAATCCGTCCATAATTATCAACCATTCTCAGACTGCCGTTGAGCCGCACTTTATATGTCACACCAGTCGCAGCCTGAGATTCACTGACCACCAGATGATCCGGTGCCGATGCTTTTTCATTGACCACATCCAGAAACACGCTTCCGCACTGATAAAAATCTTTTTTCGCCACAATCCGGGTTGAAGCGTTCACCACAAGTTTTTTGTTCATATCGTTAAACTGATTTCCAAGACCGATCACATCAACGCTGAGCCCTCTTTCATAATTGGCGATAATATCATGGACCTGCACCAGATCTCCCCTTCGGATCTTCAGGCGCTGCATTTTTCCCACCACCACTGGTATGGAATCATTGACAGAAATGATCATATACTGCATCTCTGGTTTTTTTAAATCAATCGGCGGCGTCTGGGGAACAATGTCCAGAAGTTCCATAAAT
>JAABSK010000105.1 GCA_011390435.1 Desulfobacteraceae bacterium
TGCCTGAAAAAATTCACTCCACTTTACATCCCCCTTCAGATGGTTTATATAAATTACTGTAAATTCAGAATTTATTTATTTTTATTTAAAAATTAAATTTTTTTTTCTTGACTTAGACTATAATATTCGCGAGAGTGTGGTTCAAGGTGGTGGAAAGTGGATAAGTTAATTTAATTTACCAAGGCTTTAATCAGTGTTTCGATCAAGTTCCTATCATACAATTGACACCAAAGGCCGCATCATTATCCCGGCACGATTCAGGAATATCCTGAAAGCGGACAAGGTCTACGGCGTCATGGTTTCGAACATGGATAACTGCCTGTATGCGTATACATTCAGTGAATGGGAAAAGGTCGAAACCCGGATACTGTCTGCAAAAAGCGCTGCCATGGGTGATTTCAGACGGTTTTTTCTGGGCAATTCCTGCGACTGCATGTGCGACAGACAGGACCGCATCCTGATTCCCAAAAGCCTGAGAGATTATGCAAACCTGACAAAAGAAATTGTCCTGGTGGGAAACCTGGATCGATTCGAAATCTGGGATCGGGATCTTTGGGAAGAAACCAACAAGTTGATGGAGCAGAAACTCAAAAAAGAAGAAGCCAGAGAGGAAATTGCTTCGTTAGGGTTATAAAATGGGATTTGAGCATACGTCTGTCATGCCTCAAGAGGTGCATCAGCACCAGAACCTTAACCCCGGCAGCATCTGTGTGGACTGCACGCTGGGTGGCTCCGGCCATGCCCGAAACACCCTTGAGGCGATTCTTCCTGGTGGCAGACTGATCGGCATTGATCAGGACAAAGATGCCATCGAACATGCCAGAAAGGTACTGCACCCGTTTAAAGACAATGTTCTGTTGTGCCACAGCAACTTTTCCGATCTCCCCCAGATCCTGAGCAGCAACAATATTAAAGGTGTGCATGCCATCCTGCTTGACCTTGGTTTTTCACTGAACCAGCTGAAAAACGGCAATCGTGGTTTTAGTTTCAGTAAAAATGAACCCCTGGATATGAGAATGGATATTCGAAACGATCTGACCGCTTTTGATATGGTCAATTCATACAAAGCAGATGACCTGGCAGATCTGTTTTTTAAATTCGGCGAAGAAAAATTTTCCCGCAGAATTGCAAAGGCAATTGTCCGGCAGCGAAGCATCACACCGATCCGGACCAGTCTTGAACTGGCATCATTGGTGCAGAATGCGGTTCCGGCAAAAATAGTGCGCACCCAGCGGATTCATCCGGCAACCCGGGTTTTTCAAGCCCTTCGAATTGCAGTCAATCAGGAACTGGAACGGCTGGAGATGTTTCTGGATACAGTGCCGGATCTGTTGCTCAGTGGCGGACGATTGTGCGTGATCTCTTTTCATTCTCTGGAAGATCGAATCGTCAAACAGGCCATCAAAAAATTTGAAAATGGTTGTACCTGTCCCAAAACGCTTCCGGTCTGCCTTTGCGGATTTGTCCCGCAGATGAAATCTGTGTTTAAACGACCGGTGGTACCGACAGCTGAGGAAATCAACACCAATCCCATGGCACGAAGTTCAAAATTACGGGTCGCACAAAAGGTTTAATGGCGGTCATGAAAAAAAATACACCCAAAAAACCGGATGTCTCAAAAGGCAGAACCTTGATCTGGCCGGTTTTCTTCTGCGTGATCTTCTGCCAGCTGATGGTCTATACCTGGGTCCGGACAGAGTCGACCCAGACCATCTTCCGGATTTCCCACGCACGGGGAATTTATGAATCAAAAGTCAGCTATCACAACGAACTGCTGGTGGAAAAGGGCCGGCTGACATCTGATGAACGGATCACCCGGATTGCCAGAACCCATTTGAATCTTTCAGGAAACACCATGGAACAGACCATTTATTTTTCAGGAGCAGAATAACCATGGCCCAGTCACCTGAAAAAAAGATCCGTCGAAGAATCCTGGTTGTCCAGATTCTCATGGTGCTGTTCATCGGGGCGATCGGCGCACGAGCTTTTGATCTTCAGATCCTGAAATCCGACCACCTGGCCCGGCTGGCAGAAAATGGATATTCCAGACAGATCACCATCAAAGGGGAAAGGGGACAGATCCTGGACCGGCATATGAACAAACTGGCCACCAGCGTTGAGGCGGTTTCCATAACCGCATGCCCGGCACAGATCAAAAACCCGTCACAGGTGGCCAAACAGATCGCCGCCATTCTGAAAATCCCTCAAAAACCCCTTGAACAAACCCTGTCAACCGGCCGTATGTTTGCCTGGGTGGCCAGAAAAATCTCGCCGGACCAGGCTCATGAAATCCAGAAACTGAACCTTCACGGCATTCATTTTGAAAAAGATGCCAAACGGTTCTACCCCAACCGGGATCTGGCAGCCCAGGTCATTGGATTCACAGGGAGTGAAGATTCCGGGCTTGAGGGCCTGGAATATAAATACAACACCATCCTCGAAGGCAGAAAAGTGGATATCCGGGTCAAAACCGATCGGACCGGCAGAATCCTGGATCTGAACCCCCAATGGCAGTCAATACTCAAAGGCGGCTCCCTTGTCCTGACAATCGACAAGCGCATCCAGTTTCTCAGTGAGAAAGCCCTTGAAACGACTGTCAAATCTTCTCATGCCAAATCCGGAATCGCGCTGGTCATGGACCCCAAAACCGGAGAGCTTCTCTCCATGGCCCATTATCCACCGTTCAATCCGAACAATTTTGGCGACTATGAAAAAGCTTTTTTCCGAAACCGTGCTGTCACCGATCCGTTTGAACCGGGTTCTGTCATGAAAGTTTTTACTGCGGCAGCAGCCCTTGAAAAAGGGTTCAGTCCGAAATCGATCTTTTTTTGCGAAAACGGCACTTACCGGATCGGAACCTTCACCATCAATGACACCCACCCCCATGACTGGCTCTCCATCAACCAGATCATCAAGGTGTCCAGCAACATTGGTGCGGCTAAAATTGTTGAAACCATCGGAAACAGAACATTGCATGATTATTTGATCAAATTTGGTTTTGGAAGGAAAACCGAACTAGGCACCCCGGGTGAAACTGCAGGAAATCTCATGCACTACAGGGAATGGTCCAGGATGGATGCATCCGCCATTTCTTTCGGCCAGGGAATTTCAGTATCTGCGGTTCAATTGATCAGTGCCATCAGTGCTGTTGCCAACAATGGCATGATGATGCAGCCGATGCTGATCAAAGAGGTCCTCTCTCCTGAAGGAGACAGCCAACAGATATTTTCGTCTACACCTGTCGGGCAGGTGATCCGTCCGGAGACGGCTGTCATGGTCAAAAAAATGATGAACCTTGCCGTCGGGCCCGAGGGAACGGGAACAAAAGCAGCCATGAACGGGTATACCGTCTGCGGCAAAACCGGAACCGCCCAGAAAGCTCTGGAAAACAAACGGGGATATTCCAACTCCCGCTATACCGCTGTTTTTGCAGGCTTTGCCCCTCTGCAGAACCCAGAACTGGCCATTCTGGTTGTGGTGGATGAACCGGCAAAACAGTACCATGGCGGAGAAGTGGCAGCTCCGGTTTTCAAAACCATCATGGCAGAATCGTTCCATTACCTGAATATCCCACCAGAGCCTTCTGCCATGATCGCCCTGGCATCAGCCGGAGGTGACGAATGAAACTGTCACAGCTGATGCGCCATTGCCAGATCTCCCGTACATTTGCCCCGAAGGACTGTCTGGATTTTGACCCGGAAATTTCCAGTATCCATTCAAACTCAAAATCGGTTCAGCCCGGCAGTGTTTTTGTGGCGGTCAAGGGCCTTGCAGCAGACGGCCACGATTACATGGAACAGGCCCTTGAAAAAGGAGCCGCTGCCATCATTGCCCAGCACAACCCCAGAAAACTTTCTCAGGTTGTGCTGGTGGAAAACTCCAGAACTGCCCTGGCCCATTCAGCTGCTGCATTTTATGGTCATCCGTCAAACGAACTGAAACTGATCGGCATCACCGGCACCAACGGCAAAACCACCGTGACCTGGCTGCTGGAAAGCATTTTCAAGGCCTGCGGGTATGCCACCGGCGTCATTGGAACCGTTGATATCCGGTATGCCGGAAAAACCATGGACAATCCCTACACCACGCCTGATGCCATTGCACTCCAGAAAACCCTGAGGGATATGAAAACTGCCGGCATCACCCATGTGATCATGGAAGTATCATCCCACGGCCTCGAACTCAATCGTGTGGATGGCTGCTGTTTTGCTGCCGGTGTTTTTACCAACCTTACCCAGGATCATCTGGATTTTCACCCAGATATGGATGCGTATTTTAACAGCAAAAAACGCTTCTTCACGCAGTTTCTGGGCTGCGGATCGCCAGCCAACGCCCCTGCCGTCCTGAATCTGGATGACCCCAAAGGCCAGATCCTTTTTTCATCCCTGAACGGGACAACCATCGGGGTCAGTGCCAGACAACCTGCCCATGTCTATTCAAAATCCGTCATTGATACACTTTCAGGCCTGTCCGGCATCCTGATCTGTAACACGGACGCGCATCCATTTTCATCGCCTTTGACCGGGACGTTCAATCTTGAAAACATCCTGTGTGCTGCCGGAGCAGCTTATGCCCTGGGGGTATCGATCCAGACCATCGCTGCTGGAATTGCAAACTGTGGCTCAGTTCCCGGCCGTCTTGAAAAAATCCCCAATCCCCTTGAACGCCATCTGTTTGTGGATTATGCCCACACTCCGGATGCCCTGGAATCAGTGTTGAATACATTAAAGCAACGGGCAGGAAAACGGATGATCACCGTATTTGGCTGCGGAGGAGACCGCGACCGCAAAAAACGGCCGATCATGGGAACCGTTGCCTGCCGATACAGTGATATTGCAATCCTGACATCGGATAACCCACGGTCTGAACCACCAGAGGCCATCATCAAGGATATCCTTGACGGCATGACCCGATTTGACGCCCTGTCACGGAATGATCTGCTGACCCATCCGTTTCACAAAGGCTATCTGGTGGAGCCGGACAGAAAAAAAGCCATCGACCTGGCCATTGAAATATCAAAGCCCGGAGATGTGGTACTGGTGGCAGGCAAAGGCCATGAAACCTATCAGATCACCAATTCCGGCACCATTCATTTTGACGACAGAGAACAGCTGCAGTCAGCGGTTCAGCTCTTTTACAACCGGTTCAAACCCATGGAATGGTCCTGTAAAGATCTTTTTACCGCGCTTGAGATACCAGCGGTATCACCTGACCGCTGTGACCGATTTTCCGGCATCAGCATTGATTCAAGATCCATCGCTCCTGACCAGGTGTTTGTCGCACTGGCAGGAGAACGGTTTGACGGCCATGATTTTGTCAATGATCTTATCAAAAAAGGGATCCAGGCTTTTGTTGTAAACGCAGATGCCGACCTGAACCTGGATGAGCAGGCAAAACAAAAAATAAAAGAAACCCAGCCGCTCTTCTGCCAGACGTCAGACACCCTGGAGGCCCTTGGAAAACTGGCCCGGTTCCAGAGACTGCGGTCAAATGCCAAAATCGCTGCCATCACCGGATCCAGCGGCAAAACCACCACCCGTAAAATTCTTCAGGAAATCTTCAATACCCGGTTTCACACCCTGGCCACCCAGGGGAATTTAAACAATGAGATCGGCCTGCCGCTGACCCTTTTAAACCTGTCTGCCAGTCATGAATGGGCTGTCGTGGAAATGGGCATGAATCATCCTGGGGAACTGTCACGGATGAGCTGGATCGCCCGGCCTGACATCGCAATGGTACTCAACACGGCAGCGGTTCACCTGGAAGGAGTGGGCAGCATTGAAAATGTGGCAAAAGCCAAGGCAGAAATCTTCCAGGGCCTGGGCCGGGGATCCACTGCTGTTATTTTTGCCGATGACAAACAGCGCCATATTCTCGAATCACTGGCCTGTGAAAACAGACAGATTCAAAATCTTCTGTTTTTCGGCTCAGATCCCCTGGCAGACATCACCCTGGTCAATATGATCTGCGGGCCTGCAGCCATTGATTTTAAAGTGGAAATCAACGGCCAGGCAGCTGGATTCTCCATTCCGTCTCCAGCCAGATTCATGGTCAACAACTGCCTTGGAGCAATCAGTGTTGCCATGGCTGCCGGAATCGATATCCAATGCATGCAAAAGGGGATCAGCGCTTTTACACCGGAATATGGACGTCTGAACATTCAGCAGCTTTCCCCCGGTGTCACACTGATCGATGATACCTACAATGCAAACCCCTCGTCCATGGAACAGGCCCTGTATACCCTGGCGGAACTCAGCTCCGGCAGCACCCGTATTGCCATTATAGGGGATATGCTGGAACTTGGCAGCCAGGCTGCAAAATTACACCGATCCATCGGAAAAACAGTCGTCGAAACGGGCATTTCCCAGCTCTTTGTCTGTGGAGAGATGACTGCGCATCTTGTTGATGGGGCAATTGAAAACGGCTTTTCTCCCGATCAGATATTCTGCTTTGACAAATCACAGATTGCCGGAAAAATTGCCGGCACCATCCATTCAGACACATGGATTCTTGTCAAAGGGTCACGTGGGATGGCCATGGAGACCATTGTACAGGATCTTCAACAGTTATTAACACTTAAAGCGTGAAAGGGGTGCCATGAAAACGTTAGACAGTAATGAAGAAAGACGGCGGGTATCCAGCGACAGGCGAAAATTTACATACACGGCATATTCACCGGAACGGCGGTCCGGGATTGACCGACGTCAGCAATGCTCAGAACAGCAACAAAAAATGCAGGTTGCATAGGATAAATACAGCACATGCTCTACGAATTTTTGTATCCATATCATATTGATTTTACCTTCCTGAACCTGTTCAGGTATATCACGTTCAGGACCATCTACGGCGGCTTGACTGCATTCCTGATCTGCTTTGCCCTGGGACCCTTTGTCATCCGGCGGCTGGCAAAACTACAGATCGGACAGATCATCCAGACCGATGGCCCCCAGTCCCATATGGGAAAACAGGGGACCCCCACCATGGGCGGCATTCTGATTCTGTTCTCCATTTTCACCGCCACCGTGATCTGGTCCAACCTGTCCAACCATTATGTGAATATTGTGCTGCTGACGCTGATGCTGTTCGGTTTCATCGGTTTTTTTGATGATTATCTCATGCAGATCAAAAAACGGAACATGGGATTTACCGCCAAGGGCAAATTTTTGATCCAGGTTTTTTTCGGCCTGATCATCAGCTGGCTGATCTACAACGCTCCGGATTTCACCCCCACTCTGACCATTCCGTTCCTGAAAGAGGTAGCACCGGACCTGGGTCTGTGGTACATCCCCTTTTCCTGCCTGGTCATTGTCGGGACATCCAATGCCGTCAACCTGACCGACGGGCTTGACGGTCTGGCCATCGGCCCGTATATCGTGGCCAGCGTCACCTATATGTTTTTTGCCTATGTGGCCGGACACATCCAGATTGCCGAATACCTTCATGTCCGCCACATTGCAGCGGCAGGAGAGATCTCTGTTATCTGCGGGACCCTTGCCGGTGCGGGGATGGGCTTTTTATGGTTCAACGCTCATCCGGCGCAGATCTTCATGGGAGATTCAGGCTCCCTTCCCCTGGGCGCCATCCTGGGAACCATTGCGGTGATCACCAAACAGGAAATCCTGCTGCTGGTGGTCGGGGGCCTGTTTGTTATCGAAGCGATGTCCGTTATTATCCAGGTTTCCTATTTCAAATTCACCAAAGGGAAACGATTGTTCAGAATGGCACCGCTGCATCATCACTTTGAACTGAAAGGCTGGCATGAATCAAAGGTTATCGTAAGGTTCTGGATCATTTCCATTACCCTGGCATTAATTTCACTGAGCACATTAAAGATACGCTAAGCCCATGGTCAATACACCGCTTCCATATGATCTTGTCATCGGACTCGGCACCTCTGGGATGTCAATGGCCAGATATCTGCACCACTTGAATCGAAAGGTGGTGGCAACGGACATGGATGGATCAAAAACCGCTGAAGCAGCAGCGCTCAATGCATTGGGGATTGAAACCCAGATCGGGTTCCATGATCCCAAAACATTTAATGCCGCCACCCGCCTGATACCCAGTCCCGGCATCCCTCCGTCCAGCCGATTGATCCAAAACGCACTGGCCAGTGGCGCTCAACTGACGGGTGAGCTGGATATCTTCTTTGAACACAACACCCTGCCGGTCATCGCCATCACCGGCACCAACGGAAAAACCACCACCACCACCCTGACCGGGGCCATGCTGTCGGCCTGCGGCATGACACCCTTTGTCGGTGGCAATATCGGCACCCCTCTGGTGGAGTGCCTGATCAACCCGCAGAACACTGATGTGATTGTTGCTGAAATCTCAAGTTTTCAACTGGACCTTGCCAGCCGGTTCAAACCGGAAGTGGGTGTGCTGCTCAATATTTCAGAAGATCACCTGGACCGCTACAATCGCTATGCAGATTATCAACAGTCCAAATGGAGCCTTTTTACACGACAA
>JAABSK010000106.1 GCA_011390435.1 Desulfobacteraceae bacterium
AGATCCAATAAAAAACCATTTGAAGAAAGAAGCAATCCGGCTTTTTTCTTTTTTCCGGCCTCGCTGTTTGAGTACATCTGATTTTGATTTAATTTTAGCCATATTATCCTGAAACGGTTTTAAAATGGATTCTTTTTTAAAAAGGGTATTATCAAATAACAGATTATAAGGCAACACTTATGGTAACGGAACAATTGTTTTTAAAATTGACTTTTCAAACAAAGTCGGGTATTTAGTAAGGTTCTGATAATAAAAGAATAAAGGAAGACAGGATTGTCATGGTAACACTTGATTTTAAAAAAAACGGGGGGCTGATTCCCGCTATTGCACAGGACTGCGAGTCAGGAGAGGTTTTGATGCTGGCCTATATGAACCAGGAAGCATTTGAAGAAACCGTCAAAAGCGGCAGGGCAACTTATTACAGCCGATCCCGCAAAACATTATGGAAAAAAGGGGAAACCTCAGGTCATGTGCAGCATGTCAGGGAGATCCGGGTGGATTGTGACAGCGACACCGTCTTGCTGAAAGTGGATCAGGTGGGCGATGCAGCCTGTCACAAAGGTTATAAGAGCTGTTTCTTCTCAATTGTGCAGGCAGATGAGCTGAAAATTGTTGAACCGAAAATTTTTGATCCTGAAAAGGTATACAGATAAATGAAAAAAGTACTCAAACTGGGCATCCCAAAGGGGAGCCTTCAAAACGCGACCATCAATCTTTTTGCGCATTCCGGCTGGAAAATCAATGTCAACGGCAGAAGCTATTTCCCGGATATCAACGATGACACCATTGAATGTGCCTTGTGCCGTGCTCAGGAAATGTCCATTAATGTGGAAAGCGGTATCATTGATGTCGGCCTCACCGGTCTGGACTGGATTGCAGAACATGAATCCGATATTCATGTGGTGGCAGATCTGATGTATTCAAAAGTCAGCGCACGGCCGGCCCGATGGGTGATTGCCGTGGCAAGCGATTCCCCGATCCAGACACTTGAAGACCTGCGAGGAAAAACCATCTCAACTGAACTGGTGAAGTTTACCAAACGGTTTTTTGAACAGCGGAATATTGACGTGAACGTTAAGTTTTCCTGGGGGGCCACTGAAGCGAAAATTGTTTCCGGTCTTGCAGATGCCATTGTAGAGATCACTGAAACCGAAAGTACCATTCGGGCCCATAATCTGAAGGTGATTCACGAAGTGATGGAAACCAACACCCAGTTGATCGCCAACAAGAAATCCTGGCAGGATCCGGAAAAACGGGAGAAAATCGAACAGATCGCACTGTTGCTCAAGGCAGCGCTGGTGGCAGACAAGCTGGTGGGCATTAAAATGAATGTACCTGAAGATCGCCTTGACCGGATTGTGGAGATTCTGCCCAGCCTGAATGCCCCGACAGTGGCCTCCTTGTATAAATCAGACTGGTATTCCGTGGAAAGTGTTGTGGGGACGGAAATGGTGCGGGACCTGATTCCCAGACTGCTCAAAGCCGGTGCTGAAGGCATTATCGAATACCCATTGAACAAGGTGTTGTAGCATGATGACGACCCCTGCAGACCGGTGCCAAGCCATTACACCATTTATTGTGATGGAAATTCTTGAGAAAATTCATCAGATGGAGGCCCGGGGAATCGATGTCGTTCACATGGAGATCGGGGAACCGGATTTTAATGTGCCGGAATGCGTGAATCAGGTCAGCATGTCAGCCCTGTCCTCCAATGAGACCCATTATACCCACAGCCTGGGAGATATCCGTCTGAGAAAAGCCATCAGTCAATATCATCAGGACACCTATGGAACCTGTATTGATCCCGGCCAGATTCTGGTGACATCCGGGACGTCCCCGGCTATGCTGCTGCTGTTTTCAGCGCTTGTCAATCCAGGGGATGAAATTATTATCTCTGATCCCCATTATGCCTGCTATGCCAATTTTATCCAGTATGTGCAGGGCATTCCAGTGACGGTCCCTGTGTTTGAATCTGATGGGTTTGTGTTCACTCCCGAAGCGATCAGGGAAAAAATCACGCCCCGGACCCGTGCGATTTTTATCAATTCGCCGTCCAACCCCACCGGAACGGTGATTTCAGCAGAGCGGATGCGTCAGATCGTACAGATTGCCAGAGAGCACAATCTGTTCGTGATTTCAGATGAGATCTATCACGGCCTGGTATATGAGGGCAAAGAGCACTCGATTCTCGAGTTTACAGATCAGGCGTTTGTGCTGAACGGGTTTTCCAAGCTGTTTGCCATGACCGGTCTGCGTCTGGGGTATCTGATCGCACCATTTTCTTTTATACGGGCATTGCAGATCCTGCAGCAGAATTTTTTCATCTGTGCCAATTCCATTGCCCAGCTTTCAGGAGTGGCTGCATTGAAAGAAGCCCGAAATGAAACTCAGCTCATGCGTGAGACATACAACCGGCGAAGGATTTATGTGATTGACCGATTGAAGCAGATGGGGTTTCACCTTCCGGTTGAGCCTGTCGGTGCCTTTTATGTGTTTGTCAATGCAAAGCATATTTCCACAGATTCCTATGCACTGGCCCTTGATATCCTGGAAAAAGCCCATCTGGGAGTAACGCCGGGAATTGATTTTGGAAAGAACGGGGAAGGATACCTGCGATTTTCCTATGCCAATTCCATGGAGAATTTAAAAACCGGCATGGACCGGATGGAAGGATATTTAAATACCTTATCATGATCATTAAAACCGTTGAGTTTGTGAAAAGTGCGGTCAAGCCTTCACAATACCCGGAATTTGAGTTTCCTGAAATCGCGTTTGCCGGCCGTTCAAATGTGGGAAAATCGTCGCTGATCAATACCCTGATCCAGCGCAAGGATATGGTGAAAACCAGTTCAAAGCCCGGATGCACCCAGTTGATCAATTTTTTTCTGATCAATGAGACCCTTTCCTTTGTGGATTTACCCGGCTATGGATATGCCAAGGTATCAAAAAAGATCAGGGCTCAGTGGCAGCCGATGGTCAATCTGTATCTGTCTCATCGTCAGTCGCTGATGGGGTTGATCCTTCTGGTTGATATCCGCCGGGATCCCGGCCAGGAAGAACTTGATATGACCCGGTGGCTGGAAGCCAATGGGATGCCTTACCTGGTGGTGTTGACCAAGGCGGATAAGCTGTCCAGAACACAGCAGAAAAAACGGCAATCAGCCATATGTACCCAGTTGGGCCGGGAAGAAAATGCTGTGATTCTCTTTTCTGCCAAAACCCGACAGGGGCGGGATACAATCTTAGATGAAATTGAGGCATTAATGGAATATTATGAAAACTGAACAGACAGAACAACCGATCCGTTCCGGATTTGTCGGCATTGTCGGCGCGCCCAATGCTGGCAAGTCAACGCTGCTCAACCAGGTGCTGGGTCAGAAAATATCCATTACCTCCAAAAAACCCCAGACCACCCGTGACCGGATTATCGGCATTGTGAATACAGTGGATGCCCAGATGATTTTCATGGACACTCCCGGCATTCATAAAAGCACCAGCCTGTTAAACCGGCGTATTGTGGATGCCGCACTGACCGCCCTGGAAGATGTGGATGTCATTGTTTTTATGGCAGATGCCGCTGCCCGGAATTTTTCAGCGGAAAAGATGATTGTATCACAGCTCAAAAATTCCCGGAAAACAGTTATTCTGGCGCTGAACAAGATTGATCTGGTCCAGAAGGCGGTTATTTATGAGCTGGTATCAGACTTTGATCGTCTGCATGTATTCAAGGCGATCGTGCCCCTTTCCGCACAGAAGAATATCCAGGTGGACCGGCTGCTCAAAGAGGTTAAAACCGCTTTGCCTGAAGGGCCTCGCCTGTATCCTGAAGATACGTTTACCGATGTGTCAGAAAAATTCATGGTCAAGGAGATCATACGGGAAAAGGTTTTCAGGCTCACCGGGATGGAAATTCCCTATTCCAGTGCGGTGACAGTGGATGCGTTTGATGTGGAAAGCCGGTTGATTGTGATTCATGCCAGTATCCATGTGGTCAGAGATTCTCAAAAAGGCATTATTATTGGCAAAAAGGGGTCGATGCTGTCCCAGATCGGTTCCAAAGCCAGAAAAGATATTGAAGAGATGACCGGGAAAAAGGTGCTGCTCAAGCTGTTTGTTAAAGTGACCCGGGATTGGAACAGTAATGAACGGATTCTCAGTGAGTTCGGGTATTAATCAGCCGATGGCGCCTGTCATGGAATCAAATTTTTCTTTTATTGATGAGGCCGTACTGAAAAAAGAGCGGGACAAGGCCAGGAAACTCAGAGCCACCCAGTGGTGGAAACGCAAACGGTCTGAGGGTGTCTGCCATTACTGCCGCCAGGTGTTTCCGCCCAAAGAGCTGACCATGGATCATCTGATTCCGGTTGCCCGGGGTGGCAGGTCTGAAAAATTTAATCTGGTGCCTTGCTGCAAATCCTGCAATACCCGCAAAAAACAGATGCTGCCGTCGGAATGGTCTGAATATATGGCCTGGATAGCGCCGCTGCGCCCGCAATCGGAATAAAACAGTTCCGAACTGCAGGCACAGTGGAAACGGTCTGGTTTATTTTTTATTGCACAATCGATGAATGGTCTGGGCATGCCATTCGCCGCGACCGGAAAATGTGGGCTGGCCCAGATCCACCAGATGGCTTGCCACCTGATCAAATGTGGCGCCTTCTGCCCGCATGGTATGAATGATCTCCATGATTTTTTCCCGACTGAGCAGTTTTTGCCCTGTATCTGCGGCAGGCGATATGGTGTTGTGGCTGACGGTTTTTTTCCGTTTACGAATAACGGTTCTGACCGGTTTGGCAGCTGCTGGTTGAACAGGCGTTGCCGGTGCTGCGGTTTCTGGCGACAGGGAGCTGATATAATGGTTTTGAAACGGTGTTTTGGGGCTGTCGGACGCAGCAGCCGGTGGTGCTGACGGGGCGGCAGTGTGTTCAGGCTGCGGGCTTTTCCCGAGATCTAAATGGCTGACAATCCGTTCGATGGCAATGGCCTGCCGTTCCAGCATATCGGCTGTTTTTTCCTGAACCGTGATCAGATAGTCCTGATTTTTTGCCAGGGTTTCAATATGCAGGTTGAGGTTTTCAATGGCTTCAGCCAGCATGGAGATGGTGGTCATCTCATCCACCGGCAGCTGATTTCCCGGCTGCTGGGTAACCGGCGGCCGTTTCATCTGGGAATTCCGGGTGTTGGGGTAGCCATTCCCGTAGGAATTGAACCGGGGTGAGCTGGTATAGTGATAGGAATTATCAAAATTTTTCCGCGTTTTGGGTGTGCGCGGTTTTTCAGCCTGCCCATTGCGAAGGCTTTGCAGAAAATCGTTCATTTCGGTCTATATCCTCCTTGGGACATTTGATGAACCTGACCGGATTTGTCAGATGACATTCGATCAGATATGGATCATAATTCAATTTACTGATTTTTCTAACGAAAGTTATGAAACAGTTCAATTACTGTTCGCTCAACATTAGGGTCTGATATATATCTATTTTTAACAGGGGATTGTCAAGCTTTTTTTATGTTTTTATCTGTTGGGCAACTATATGGTTTTTTAACCTTTTTATTCGTTTGAAACATGGTTTGCTTTATGATACATCCATATTTATTTTTTTGACATGTGAAATTCAGAAGGACGATAATGGAAAACAAATCATATCAGACCCACTATACAATTGAAGATCCTGCTGTCATTAAACCGGAGATCCTGGATCCGATTCCCTATGCATACAGATCCAGCCGGAGTATTGATATCACCATAAAACAGCCGGAATACACATCTGTATGCCCCATGACCGGGCTTCCGGATAATGGAACCATCATTATCCGCTACCGGCCGGACAAAACCATCGTCGAGCTTAAATCTCTGAAATATTACCTGCTGCAATACCGGAATGTGGGGATGTTTTACGAGCATGTGGTCAATAAAATCCTGGATGACCTGGTGGCAGTTTTAAAGCCTTTGTCAATGGACGTGACTGGAGAGTTTACGTCCAGAGGCGGCATCAGTTCCATTGCAACGGCCCGGTATCAGAAAAACTCATGAAGGCCCTGTCCGGGTTTGAAACGCCTGAATCAATTCCATGACATGATCTTTGGATGTGATACCGGAAAGGGATTTTCTGAAACCGGACGCGCCAGGCATCCCTTTTACAAACCAGGCAAGACGGCTGCGGAGCATTCTGCAGGCAGCTGTCTCACCAAAATGATCGATATACATCCAGCAGAGGGTTTCCATTGTTTCAAAAATTTCAGCAGCAGACGGGATGGCATGGCTGCCGGTGGCGATTTCGGCTTCAATCTGGGAGAGAATAAAGGGATTCCCCATGGCGGCGCGACCGACCATGACAGCATCGCATCCGGTGTGTGACAGCATTCTGGCGGCATCTTCAGGGCAAAGAATATCTCCATTGCCGATCACAGGGATGGAAACCACCTGCTTGAGCTTTTTGATCAAGTCCCAGTCTGCCTTTCCCCTGAATCCCTGAGCAGCAGTTCTTGGGTGAAGGGTAATCGCATCCACTCCTGCCGCTTCTGCGATGCGGGCAATCTTAAATGCATCCTGTCCGCTGTTGTCCCAGCCGGACCGGATTTTAATGGTCAATGGCAGATCTGTGGCCCTTCGGACAGCTGTTAACAGGGACCGGGCCAGCGCGGGTTCTTTCATCAAAGCCACTCCCGCTCCCTGCCGGATGATTTTTTTGACGCTGCAGCCAAAATTGATATCAATCATATCCGCGGTATTGAGTTCCTGTACCACGCGGGCACCCTGTGCCATGGTCTCTGGATCAGCTCCGAAGAGCTGAATGGACAAAGGATGTTCATCCACGGCAGACGCCATGAGCGCCAGGGTTTTTTTCGAATTAAAAAAGATGCCTTTGGCACTGACCATTTCAGAGCAGACAACCGCACACCCGCAGTGTTTTACCAGTCTTCGGAATGGAAGATTGGTGATGCCGGCCAGGGGGGCCAGAAAAGTATGTCCGTCTATGGACAAATCTTTGAGTTTCATTCGGTGTTCCGTTTTTGACGGTTCAGGGTAAGGTCCATTTCAGGATGGGCATAGCAGAAAAGGCAATTGTGACGGCAGGGATGATCGGCGTACGATCCCACATCAATCGACCGGGTGCATCTGCACCCTTGTTTGGATCGCTGTCCATAATCTCTCTGGGTATCATTGTTCCGGCCAAAGGCCTGATTCAGTGCCCTGCTGTCGATGCAGGCATTTTCCATCACCGAGGTGTCAGGACCGAGCAGTTCAAATGTCTCTTTTTCACAGCACAAAAAAAGGCGGATGTCTGTTTTTGCCAGTTGGGTTTCCATCTGCTGGATGATCTGTCTTTTTTTGTGGGAAGAAACAGGCACAAAGCAGGCAATCGATGCGTTTTTCACGGCAAGCCGTTGGATTCTTTTTTGGATTTTCGGATAATCATCGTAAAAGCTGGTGACACATTTTTTGATTCCCAGATCTGCTGCATGTGCAGCAATGGATTCAAATCCATCCAGATTATGCTGCACAGGGGATTGCAAAGCGGTCCGGAAAAAGCAGATGGGGTCAAACCGCCAGGAGATGTGCTGGGGACCAAATTGTGAAGCCAGGTGCGTCAGTTGTTCCAGTCGGTCCGCCAGCGGCGGCACACCCGGTTCCAGCAAGGCGGATTCGCTGTTGATGGTAAAATTGAAATACAGGTCAAATCCCAGGCTTTTCAGATGTCTCCCTGCATTTGAGTGGATAAGGGGTGCAAAATTCTTGGACCAGAAGACAATGGTCTGGATATTCTCAGCTTTCAGGTTGATTTTCCGGACAGTTCGGGTAAACGGGTTGTGAATGGGGAAACTGCCCTGCTGGATCTGTTCCATGAACCAGTCCATGTAAAAGGCTGGAATATCTGTCCGTCTGGAAGCAGATAAAACCTTAGCCCGGATCTGGTTCATGATGTTTTTTTAAGTCAGCAAAAGAAATGATATCTGCTGTTTTCCGCGAAGAGGGAGTTTTTTCCGGTAATGGGCCATCGCTTTCAGGGCATTTGATGGTTTCCAGCCGCATGGTTTTGCCGTTCATGGTAAACGGTGCTCCGTTGATATACTCATTTTTTAAAATCCAGGTGACCACTTGAACAGGGACCTGAAGCATGAGCAGCTTGATGTGAAACCAGTCTTTTTTGGCATCCGGCACAATGGATTCCACCCGGGCGAACGACACCGGTGCATTTTCAAGGTAGATTAATACAATATCATTTTCTGTGGCCATGGTATCCTCAGGGGGTTTATTTTTTCTTGTCAATCAGGGTTACATATACCATACTCGTTGAAGAACCAAAAGACAGGAATACAATAATGCCCCATGCGGATCACAACAAGTGGAAAGTTTTTTTTCTGGTGGCGGTTTCCATTTTCATGTCCACTCTGGATTCAAGT
>JAABSK010000107.1 GCA_011390435.1 Desulfobacteraceae bacterium
TTGATATCAAAGCGGTTGTGACCCATTATTATCAACCTGGCCCGCACCCTTTGCCCAGAAAACGGTTCAGCGCGTTTGCAGACGTTTGCGATCAACAGGGAATCCCCCTTGTTGTTGTGGGTAAAAATCAGGAGAACCTGAAAATTTTGAAACATCTGGAGTTTGATTTTCTCGTGGCAAACTGTTACCGATTTAAGATTCCCTTGGAGATTATCGATCTGGCCCGTATTTCAGCCCTGAACATGCACCGGTCGCTTCTGCCGAAGTATAAAGGGGCCAAGCCCCTGAAACAGGCCCTGGCCGCCCGGGACACCCGGACTGGAACAACGGTTCATCACATGACGGACATCATTGATTCAGGGGAGATTGTGGCCCAGCATGACGTTCCCATTGCGCCGGGAGACACAGAGGCATCATTGTTTGAAAAATTATATCCAACCCAGTATCCATTGATGAAACACGCCATCTTCAAATTGCTCAGGAGGCCGATTGCCGGATAAAATAAAGCGTGGCCTCAAATTGTGGACCTGCAATCACGATCAGTATGATGCAGCAGTCTCCCTGGTACGGACCGGTCAGGTTGAATTTGTGGAGTTGCTCTATGTTCCGGGGCACACAACCGGTCTTGAAAAACTGTCCGGCATCGAGGTGATCCTGCATGGCCCCACAGCACAGCAGGGGTATTGTTTTGGTGACGGCCGGACAGAACAAAACAGTGCCGTTCTCTTTGAGATGATCAAATGGTGTGACCGGCTGGGGGCAACTTACATGATCCTGCACCCTGAGTTTGGAACGGTTTCCAATTTTATCCGGTTGCTCAACACCATGGATGACCATCGGTTTGTTGTTGAAAATATGCCGATGTACGGCATTGACCCTGGAAAACCGCTGATCGCCTTTACTGCAGATGAGATAGACGAAATTTTAAACCGGACCCATGCTGGATTCTGTCTGGACCTTGCCCATGCCGTAAAAGCAGCGCTGGCATTGGAAACAGACTACAAACCGTACGTTCAGCGGTTTATGGCGTTTCACCCGGTGATTGCCCATATCAGTGACGGCAGGCTTGACAACACAGTGGATGAGCATCTGGACCTTGGACAGGGCGAATTTGATCTGGAATTTTTGAACACCCTTATTTCAAAAAGCAGTGTTACCCACCTTACATTTGAAGTCCCCAAGAAAAACGGCCTGGAAAACGACATCAAAAATATGGGGTTCATGCATTGGGGATAACGGTCTGTCCTGCCGACTGCATGGCAGCTGCCAGCCTTGCATGGGAAAGATTCTGAGGAGAAATGCCGTCGGACCGGTACAACGCGTCTTCTGATGTCCATAACCGGCTGTGCCACCGGCTGTAAAAATAGACGGCACTGTCCCTGTCCGTGGACTGAAAAGGCACCGCCAGCTGGATCATGCGAAGATCCGGAAGATAGACAATTGCATCTGGATCATCTGTTTTGCAGTGAATTTTCAGACACAGGTCCATCAGCCAGTAGGGGCCTGCTGACGGTGTAAATCCCCCAGCCTGGACAAACAGGTCTTTTTCCACGGCAAGCATGAGATCCACCATCTGAAAACTTCTTTCTTTGCATGCCGGTGGAAACTCAACAAAGAGGTGGTGGTAGGCAGGAACCGGGGCGTTGTTTCGATCCACCACCATGCCGGATCCGATGATTCTGCCGGAAGTGTCACAGATACGCCCGCCAAAGGCTTTTTTGTTTCCATGGGTTGAAAATGCTTTGTTCAGGCAGGCCAGCCATCCTTCGAGGGGGGCAAGATTCTTTTCAAGAAAAATCAGGCGTTCTCCCCTGGCACTGGCTGCAGCGGTGTTGAGCGTGGAGATCCAGTGATGGTTTTCCCGCACCAGTATCCGTTGGATGTCTCCGGTTAATGAGTCTGCAATCCTGCGGATATCATCTGACATCTGGTGCGGTTCCAGCAGAATGATTTCATAATCGCCCTGACTCCGGGAATTGAATGCGATCGCTTCAAGCTGTGCCAGAAATGCATCTGGATGATCCGGCACGGTCACAAAGATCGACCATTTTTTGTCGGGCGCACAGCAGGGGGGTTTCAGGGCGGTTAAAGGGGTTGTGGCTGCCTGAATGCTTTGTTTGAAAATCCTGCATACCGTTTCAATGGCACCAGTGGTGTCGATGATCTCGCGCATCAGAAATGCCTGTTTTTGCGCTTCAGAAATCAGGCATGAAAAGTCCAGGCCGTCTGTCAATGCATCGGCAAATTCCTGGGCACGCATCTTGACAGCCACTTTCTGGTCCACAAAAGAATACGGCGCATTCGGAGTATAGGCAAAATCCAGTTTCACCAGGGGTTTGCCAAAGGCAATGGCTTCGAGTCCGGTGGTGCTGGGTTGCGCAAGGACACAGACATCTGCCATGGAGATCAGGTCATAGGTGCTTTCCTGGGCATGGATAAAGTGGATATGACGGTTGAAAAGGGTTTTGACAGCAGAGCGCCACTGATCAAGCTGTGGTTTTTTGGACGCCGGATGAAATTTGACAAACAAAGCCTGGGAATCGGTGTCTGATACTGCCGTGAAAACAGGGGCGAGCAGGTCTGGGTCCGGCAGTGTGGACGACAAAAGCAGCAGGGAGACAAAACAGTGGGAGATGCCATAGGAAGCCCGTTTTTTTTTCCGGATCTGCTGGGTTTCCTGAAAGGCGATCTCTTTTGCCAGGTGGGTGTTGCCCACTGGAATGATCTTTGATTCAGGTGCATCGAAACTGACCATTTTCTGCTTGACCCGTTCGCCCCACACAAGATTCTGGGTTGCGTACTGGGCGTGTCCGGAATAGCCGAAATCCAGGTTGTAGGTCAGGCCTTCCTGAAGGGTGAAAAACGGGATCTGCTTTTTTTTGGCCCAGAAGGCAAACATTTTTCCCCAGCGATTGAGTTCATGCAGGCAGAAACACAGATCCGGTTTTTTTTGCGCCAGCAGATTCCGGATGCCCACATACTCCATGGCAGTGGCATGCAGGGTCTTGTCCGTCACTGTCACCGGCAGGGTTCCAAGCAGAAAGTCTTTTTTCAAAGCAGTGGCAACGGTTTGTTTGAGCAGGGAATAGTGTTGACGGATTTGGTCGTGATCGGTGTCTGTGATAAAATCATAGATATGGTCATAGTCCAGCCCCAGTTGAATGGCTGTTGTTTCCTGTGAGCGTTCAGCCTGGCCCACAATATAGTGTATGTTTGCGCCGCTTTTTGACAGCGTTTCCATCACCGGTGTGATAAACCGGGTGTGGTGGGGAAGGGCAATATAGGCAAGGATCTGTTTATCTTTCCAGAATACATCCATTTTATGCACCACTCCGTGTCAGTTCCATCATGATATCACCAAAAGCGCGTGTGTTTGTCGCCTGAGAAACCACTGTTTCAACCGCATTCAAAAGTGCTTCTGCCGTGCCCACCCGTTTTTTGAATCCCGTATCCACAGGCGGCACAAAAGGATCAAAGATGATACTGGGGATGTTTTTATCCTGTGCGAGCTGGGTCTGAAAACATGCGGAACAGGCCACCACGCTGTCTGCTGTCAGCATTTCCCAGGGATTGGTCATGTCGTGATATGAAACAGACGCAAACCGGGTGATCTCCTGATGGTACACTGTCTGGATAATCTCCTGCTGGGTATATGGCCCCCTTGCCTGGTCACTGGAAAAACCAAACATCAGGTGGAGTCTTTTCCCCAGTGGTTGAAGAATTTGCAAAAGATTTTGATATTCATGGATCATGGCCACATTGTGGGGAAGGTATAAAACGGTCTGTTGGGCTGGAATGGTGTGCAGATTTCGATAATGGTAGGCTGCTTTTGTACCGGTCATGTTGAATTGTGTGGCAACAGATGAAAACAGAGCGGATTCATAAAGGGGGAGCAGCCAGACATGGCGATGTCCCAGGGTTTGCGTCAAATGCGCATGGCTTTCCGGATAACGGGTGACAATGCCGTCGGGCAGTGACGGCGCAAGCCCCCATCGGGTATCCAGCGGCAGCAGTTCATATCCGATAACAGGAATCCGGTTCTGTCTGGCCCAGAGAACAGCCGCATGATAGATTCGCTCTTCTGTTTCTGAAGACCCCAGCGGGGTCGGGATCTGAAGGATCAGGCCGCAGGTGTGGGAGGGGGGTGCAAACACCATTTCCGTATGGATGACATTGCCCCCGCTCAGATCATCCAGCAGCAGGACATCGGCAAATAAAAGCCCGTCGCTGAAACCGTTTTCACCGAAACATTCTTTTTTGGCAGTATATCCCTGAAATGAATTTTTTGCGGTGCGCCTTACGGTTTTAAACATTCTGGGAGACAGATCTGTGATGTTATCCAGAATGTCCTCGCTGGAATCGGGCACGATGAACACCAGGTCCAGAACCGGTTCAGTTCTGATTTGCAGGAGTTTTAAAAACTCGGAAATAATGGGTGTTATCTGATTGGATTGAACCAGCCAGAGCATGGTTTTTTTCATACGAGGCTTCCACAATGGGGCTCTAAAAAAGCGTTGGTTTTTGATTCATGCATGGTATATAATCATATGGTTATATACATTTCCGGTTTTAAAGAAAAGGATGTTTTTCACAATCGCCTCCAATGAAACCCATTGAAAACAAACCAAAGCCAATTCCATATGGTCGGCAGTGCATTGATTCGGCAGATGTGGCAGCGGTGACGGAAGCCCTGCTGTCTGACTGGCTCACCACCGGCCCCAGGGTTGAGGCATTTGAAGAAAAAACAGCAAAAACAGCCGGTGTCCGGTGCGGTGGTGCTGTCAGCAGCGGTACCGCAGCTTTGCATGCGGCAATGCACGCCATTGGCATCGGCCCGGGAGATGAGGTCATTGTTCCGCCAATGACTTTTGCCGCCACTGCAAATGCAGTGGTGTATCAGGGAGGCACTCCTGTTTTTGCTGATGTTCAGCCGGATACGCTGCTGCTGGATCCTGAAACTGTTGAAGCAAGGATCAGCTCAAAAACCCGTGCGATTGTGGCAGTGGACTATGCAGGACAGATGTGTGATTATGACCGGTTGCAGCAGATCGCGCAGCGCCACGGGCTTTATCTTGTTGCAGATGCCTGCCATTCCATTGGCGGGCAGTATAAAGGGCGGTTGTCCGGCAGTTGCGCAGATCTGAGTGTTTTCAGCTTTCACCCGGTCAAACACGTGACAACCGGTGAAGGCGGGATGGTGGTCTCTGACAATCCAGACCTGATTGCCCGGGTCAAACAGTTCAGAAATCATGGCATTACCACGGATCTGCATGAGCGGGAGGCTGCCGGGTCCTGGTATTATGAAATCGCGGATATCGGCTATAATTACCGGCTTACTGATTTTCAATGTGCCCTGGGGATTGCCCAGCTTGAAAAACTGGCCGCCAGCATTGAAAAACGAAATGCCATTGCCCGCTGCTATGACGAATTTTTCAGTCAGGTTCCCCAGATATCTGCACTTCACACACAGCCGTATAATCATCATGCCTATCATCTCTACGTGATTCAGCTGCACCTTGAAACAGGGAGCAGAACGCGTCAGCAGGTCTTCTCTTTTCTCCGCAATGAAAATATCGGTGTGAATGTGCATTATATCCCGGTCCACTGCCATCCGTTTTATCAAAAAAAATTTCACACTTTCAAAGGGCTCTGTCCTTCGGCAGAAGCTGCGTACGAACGAATCCTGACGCTTCCGATTTTTCCTTCCATGGACAAGACAGACATGGACCGGGTCTGTCAGGCGGTTCAGGCCGCAGTTCAGAATTGAGCTGTTAAAGAAACCATTCATACCCGCCGATGCTAAGTAGATTGAAGTACAGCGGAATTCTGCAGGGCGATGATCAATAAAAAAAGGACACGGTGATCCATGACATCCGATAAAAATTCTTTATCCACTGGTTTAATGGGCCATGACAATCTGGATGATTACCACGATCAGATTCTTTCCTATGAGACTGAAACGCGGCATGACAAATGGTCTGTCTCCTGGTCTGACCTGATGATGACCATGTTTATTTTTTTTGCGGTCCTGTATGTTTACCAGACGGGAAACCGGGATCTCCTGTTTGGCAAAGGACCGGGGCAGAACCAGATATCTGAGGAAGGGGCAAATCGTGTCCTGGATATCACAGCAGGACATGACGCATCTCATATTTACGACCAGGCACGGCAGGCGATTTCAGAAGTGATGTTCACAGAGCCCAGCTCGGTGGAACTGATGGAAAACGGCGCAGTCCGAATTGTCCTGGCAGGAGATCTGTTGTTTGATCCGGGAAAGGCTGAATTGCGGATCGGCGCAAGGTATCAGCTTGACCAGATCGCGCGGGTGCTGAATGAAACAGAATATTTAATCAATGTGGTGGGCCACACAGATGATTCCCCC
Organism: Desulfobacteraceae bacterium; assembly: GCA_011390435.1. The sequence continues at coordinate 6,383 of JAABSK010000107.1, forward strand.
ACCCGGTCGGAAAGATATCCCACCAATTGGGAGCTGTCAGCAAATCGGGCAGTCATGGTGGCCAGATATCTGACTGAAGTCACTGGTGTGGACGCAGCCCGGATAAAGGTCAGTGCCTGGTCGTTTTACCAGGCGGTCCGGCCCAATGATACTTCGGAAAACCGGGCGCTGAACCGGCGGGTGGAGATCATACTGGAAAAGCAGCTGCCCTGATGTGTCTTTTGGGCATACAATCTGATTTTATTGCAATAAGGAGAAACCATGTTTAAAGCAGAACACCTGTCATTGCTCAGGCAGACCCGAAAGAACATTGCCGGGCTTTTGATCTGTATCGTCCTTTTTCTGTCCGGATTTCTGATCCATGGGAATACCGGCCTGTACGTGAATCTGTCCGGGTTTTTGATCGTGGTGGGCGGAACACTGGGGGCAACGCTTTTAAGTTATAACACCAGGCGGATTGAGATTTTGTTCAAGGTGTTGAAAACCGCCTATGGCAGAAAAACACAGCGGCCGGCATATATTGTTCAGCTGCTGGTGGATCTGGCAGTGAAAAGACGGATACAGGGGATGCTGGCACTTCAGGAAGATGAGAAAGAGACGCCTGTCGTCTTTTTAAGGCAGGCCATCGGCCTGCTGGTGGACGGATGCGACCGGGAACAGATCAGGGAATCATTGACCGCTGAAATGTATTTTTTCAGGATGCGGCGCGATGAAACCCGCCGGCTGCTCCAGACCATGGCGGATGTGGCTCCCTCGTTCGGTCTTGTGGGAAGTGTTGTGGGGCTGATCGGGATGCTGGCAGGCGCTGGAGATTCTTCTGTTGTCATGGCCACGGTTCCCATTGCGCTGACCTCGACCTTGTACGGCATTGTTCTGGCCAATTTTGTTTTTCTGCCGTTTGCCGCAACCATCCGGGAGCGCACCATCAAAGAGTTGTTTCTCCAGAAGATTATTACCGAAGGGATGCTGGGCATTTCAGACGAGCTTCACCCCAGAATGCTGGAGCGTAAACTCAAGGCGTTTCTTACCCCTTCCGACCGCCGTGACCTGGTTGTCTGTTTTGACAGTTTCTCAGAGCCGGTGCAACTTAAAGCGCTTTCCAAAACCATTGAGGCATGAAAATGAAAAACAAGCACCGCTTAAAAAACAGTTGACAAACCGTTTCAGATCATATAGATATCTCGTGTTTTTTGATTGGCCTCGGGCCGTTAACTCAGTCGGTAGAGTATCTGCCTTTTAAGCAGAGAGTCGCTGGTTCGAGCCCAGCACGGCCCACCATCAAAAGATACTGCGTCCCCATCGTCTAGCCCGGTCCAGGACACCGGCCTTTCACGCCGGCGACAGGGGTTCGAATCCCCTTGGGGACGCCACTTAAAAAATACCAGGGCAACTAATTTTAGTTGCCCTTTTATTTTTCCCATTCTTTGACCGCCTTTTTCCCAGAACTGCTTTTCGTAAAAAGCTGTATGCCCTGCAGGAGGATCAGGACACAAATTGCTGTATCAATATAACCATCCGAGAAGGCTGACTGTCCGGGAGGTATTTGACTTTTATATTTAAGTTGAACAATATGAGACCCGATCTGATTTGATAAATTTAAGGACTGGGGGATGTAGTGTTGGGGGAGAGATATATTTTGCACAAAATTATCCACTGCATGAGTTTTTTGAGGCTGAAAAATTTTTTGATACCAATAAAATCCGAAACTTGATAATATTCTTTATGTTTTAGGATAATGCACATGGATAATTGAAAGGACAGCGGGTGAAATGATGCCGGAAATTACAAGATTTTATGGGATTATTATCAAGCTTTTCTTTGGAGACCATCCACCAGCACACTTTCATGCTGTTTATGGAGAACACCTGGCGCTTTTTAATATCGATACTTTGGAAATGATCGAAGGTGACCTCCCTCCAAGGGCAA
>JAABSK010000108.1 GCA_011390435.1 Desulfobacteraceae bacterium
GAATTGTCGGTATTAATCTGCCAGGAGACTTCACCGTTGTTATCATAATTCCGGGTACCAATATAAATTGGCTGTCCTGATTCATCACTGCATTCACAGGAGAGATAACGACTTCTGATATCATCATAGGTGTCGGTGGAGTCATTGTCCACAATATCAAGTGTAACCGTAAAGACATCCCCAACTGCTGGAGATGGATTCGTCATGTTGATGGCGGTAATCTCCGGCTCGTGGTTTTTGATATGAATCTGATAGCGTTTTCTGCCGACAGGCCGTACACCGCCGCCAAGATCGTTATCTGCTGTTGCCGTCACATCCACATAGTATCGGTTGATCGTTTCGAAACCAGGCAGCTCAAACACCCCTGTGGTATTGGTGGTTTCTATTTCTCCGGCACCAGACCAGTAATTTTTTTTCAGCACAAAATGGTAGGTAATTTTTGATCCTGACAGTGCAAAGGCATTGGCGTCAATGGATATCGGCGTATTGCGAAAAGACGACACCGTATCTGGAAAAGTGTCGTTAAAAATCACCTTGTCCGGTATCTCCACATCCCCCATTGCAATGGCATTGTTCTGAACATTAAACCGTTTGTAGAAACCCGTCCCTGGAATGGTGATATACACATAATCTTTATAGATCGATATGATTTCTGAAAAACTGCCGGTTTCGTCCGGATGAATGGCCTGGTTTTCCACAAGGATGGAGATTTTTTTTGCGTTTGGATACGGCACCCCATCCCTGTCCACAAGCCTGCCGGTAACAACCACATTGGGTTTCATTTCCAGGACCCAGTCCCCAAGATAGGCCATGGGAAGTGATTCAGACCCCTGACCAAAGGATCGGACATTGGGCACAGGGATATGGGCAGGATCCACCCCCAGATTCGAACGGCTGGGAAACGGGACCCACTGGTTTCCGTCGTAGTATTCCAGCATCCCTACTTCACCGCCCCCTTCAAGGCCGGCAGGCGGTGGGGTGGGGTAAAAGGTATCGCCCTGATAATACCCCCATTGAAAATTTGAAAACTTATGAGCGCCATACAGCAGTCCGCCGATATCTTCATATTCCCACAGGGCTTCTTTCTGCAGCCCCTGCATGTCCTGGGAACCACCAACGATATCCGCAGTAAACCGGGATGCTGTTCTGGGCAGCGGCTTTCTGCCAAGGCGCTTGCCAAGGGTTGATGCCGCTGATTTGACATCGCTTAACTTGTCACGGAGCTCACAGGTATATTCCCAGTACTCCGTCCACTGAGCGCTGGTTGTGTCAGGCGGATTTCCATTCATGTCATACAGGCTTTTGATGTTATCGCGCAGGCTTTTGATATCACTGACCAGGCTGACAATTTTTGTTCCCATCTCACCACTCTGACTGGTGCGGTTGGCTGCCAGCTCAATCATGCCGATTCCTTTATCCAGGGCATATTCAAAATCCAGTTTCCCTGGATTATACGCATCCACTGCAATCTGCATTAAAAATGCAGTGGCCTGCTTTGCATCAGAGGCATTGCCCACCTGCTCGGCAGCTTGAGCCAGAGCGCCTTTGCACAGATCCGGTGTTTTGCTGCAATCAATACCGCCAGGGGCATCCAGATCGGTGGTATTGATAATTGCATCGGTTAGCATCTGATTGCTGAATATCCTTCGGACACCGGCCTTAAGCTCATTGGTTTCGCCCTGCTCGTCCATCCGCTGATTTTCAGCGTAACGCTGAAGTCCATGCATCAATGCCTGAATCAAATCCGGATTTTCATTTTTAAGGATCCATTTCAGATAATTGTCCCGCTGGGCCTTGTCCTTGGACAGAAAATTTTTCATCAGACTGTCTACTTTGGCATCTGAATAGGTGTGGACATTCCGGTTGCTTTTTCCTTTCCGGCCGTAAGAATAGTCATCGGATCGCCCCCCCTTGTGCTTTGTGAATCGCACTGGCGGGTCAATGGGGTTTCCGTATTTGTCTTTCAGACGAAAATGATAACTGGATGAGCGTCCTGCACGATCACAGTTCCAGTTGGTGAAATGGTTTACTTCACCTACTTGAAAAATCGTGACATCAGAAGAACTCACACCTGCCGGCTGATATGCTGTTCCCGCAAATGTGCCGTCTGTCTCCGGATCATAATTGGGATCGTCTTCCGGCAGATTCACGACCTGAATCGTTTTGAGTTTTGCCAGATCCTGGCGTGTCAGAACATTGCCGAAATTGTCCACCAGCCAGCCATAAACCGGTTCATTGTTCTGATCGGTGTGCAGTTTCCATATTTCTTCTGCTTCGTCAAAATAATAGAGTGGAACCTCCACTTTGTCCGTGGTGGTTTCATCCTCATCCACCAGCGAATCATAGGTTTCCGGGGGAATGGCGATTTTGATCCGTATCGTTCCCGAATAATCATACGGATCATTCATCAGTTCATTACCATTTTCATCATAGATCTTGATCATGCTGGCTGCAAAGGTCTGGAGCATATCCACCGGCGTATCCCCTTCACCTTCCGTCACAAAACTGCCCGGCATGATACCGGTATTGTTTACGGTGTCCAGATAAGCCACATTGGCATAAATTTTTTCAGAATCCACTGGAATTTTAAGCCCTCTCAAGGGAAACGAAATCGCCAGCACCTCTCCGTCAACCCCACCTGGTGGCTGGGCAAACCGACCCAATCCGGCTCGCCCAGTTGACCGCCCGGTTTTCCGGTCTTTTATCAATTGGATATCCACTACCTGATCAGACTCCAGCGCAACCCGCCCTGCACGGGAAGGCCCGGTTGCGATACCTGCCACGTTGACCTCCAGCATATCTCCCTGGGATACAGCAATGGCCTCTGAAAAGGATTCTTTCACATCATTATAAGATCGAATGAATTCTGAATATCCAGCAGCCTGGGTAGCAATATTCAACCTGGGAATAACAGAAAACCCTGACGGAATTCGGATATTATAATATCCATTCTGATCTGTCACACTGACAAATATCTCATCACTCCCATAAATGCCATTGCCATTGATATCTGCTCGGACCTCGACAGTTACACCCGGAACAGGCGGGTTAAGCGGATCATCAATATTGTTCACCTTGCCTGATATCGATATCCCCTTAAACGTTAAAAGATCATATTCCCGCAAACCTGCCAGATATTGAAGCACATAACTGACATCCTCAATACCTGAAACCTTATTATTGTCGGCATCTACGGGGAAGGGCTGTACAGCGTCACTCCGGGAAAGAACTTTAAGATTATTCATCGCATCACTCATGCCCGGCTGATCTGAACAGATACCCGGAAATGCAACCAGCGCCAATCCTGAAAAAACAGCAAAAAAAACTGTAATGATTCTTTTTCCGGCAGACGTCCCCATTCCCACCCCCTCTAATGATTTGAAATAAGCTTATTTTTATCAATCCACATCAAAAATATCAATCAAAAAAGAGAAAAAAATACCCTAAATTTTAACAAAATAGAACACACCATTTTCATTCAACCAAAAACGATGATATGATGGCGACATGAAAAAAATAAGACGATACATTTTGACGATCTGTGCCATCATGATCTTTTTCCCTCTGGTTGCAACAGGTTACGAACTGATGATAAAAAATGATCGAATTTCCATTCAAGCCGACCAGGTCCTGCTGCAAACCCTTCTGATGGATATTTCCCGGCAAACCGGGATTAAAATTCGCATCGAGCCTGACATCAATCCGTTAATCACTGCCCGCATGAATAACAGAGCCATGGAACCAGCCTTAAAATCGATGATTGACCCGCTGAACCATGTCATGAAATGGGAACGCAATATCAGCCGGAATACTGATGTCGTGCGATTGACTGAGATACACATCTTCAACCGTGGCACAAAAGATCAAATGATCGCGTTAAATAAAGACAGGACACTGGATATTGCCCAGAACCCTGAAGACGGTTCTTTTTATGTCAAAAATGAGATATTGCTTCGCCTTGAAAAAAAAGCAGCAGTCCAACAGTTGGATCGGATATTAGATCAGATTGGCGGCCTTCTGATTTCAAAATATCCTGAAATCAACCTGTATCGTATTAAACTGCCAAAGGCAGTATCTGTTCTGGATCTGATTGAAAAATTGAGCAGTGATACGCGCATTGAAAAAGCAGAACCCAATTATGCCTATCCCATTTCACAACCCTACAAATACATCCTGGATCAAAAAATACCAAATGAGCCACATTCAGATAAACCACCTGGTCATGCGCTGCCGATTGCCGTTCTCGATACCGGATGGCTGCCGGGATCAATGCCAGATAACTTTCACATTCAAACAAAAAACGCACTTGACCCTGACCAGCCTGTTTCAGATCCATTAGGCCATGGAACACAAATGGTGATGGTTGCAGCTGGTTTTATCCGTCCACTGGGGGTTGAAATAAAAGATGAGCCATCAAATCCGGTGGTCGCCATCCGTGCTTTTGATAAAAATGGATTCATGTCCAGCGATATTTTCATACGGTCAATTAATTATGCACTGGAAAGTAATGCAAAAGTGGTCAGCATGAGCTGGGGATCAAATACTAAAAGCGATTTTACCGGCGATATTATTAATTACGGTGCTTCCAGAGGGTTGATTTTTGTTGCATCAGCCGGCAACAAACCAACGGGAAAACCCGTTTATCCTGCAGCATACAAAAACGTCATCAGTGTGGGGGCACTTGCACCGGATGGAACACCATGGAAAAACAGCAATCACGGCCATTTTGTAGATGGATATATTCCTGGATTTGCCCAAATGCCTGTAGGATACCTGGCAGAACCTGGAATCTATGCTGGAACATCAATTTCAGCAGCCTATGCTGCCAACCGGATTGCCGCTTTCATATCACAAAACCCAGAAGAAACGCAATCGATCATCTCAACCCATTTATTCGAGCACAAAGAACCGGTTCTACCAGTGAAAAAACTGAAGACACTCCCCTGAATGTGAGTTTTTATCGCTGGTTTTACCGGTCGGCCCGTCAGCTCTCCTGCAGGCAGGCGATTTTTTTGTTTGCCGGCAGCTTCTTGATTTTAAATTCAAGTTTCAATGCCTGGCGTCTGGTCAGGCCCTGCTTTTGCGCAGCCAGCTCAACCGGCAGCCGGGAGGCTGTATATTTTGATGCCCTGCCCGTGTTATGCGTCTTCAGCCGAGCTGCCATATCAGTGGTCACACCGCAATAAAGGGACCCATCCGCACATTTTAAAAGATAAACACTCCATGGTTTCATGTTTCTTTTACTTAACCCCTGTGACTCCCAAGTGCCTGATGTGAACTCAGCACAAGACTCCTGAAATGCATCCAGTCCATTCGAATGGCAGCAATTCACATCTGTAATCATTTTCCATCGCTCTGATTTTATATTGTGCTGATTTCAATCCCCAAAGCATCTTTTTGATATATCATTGACCCAATTCATAAAGATCAGGAAAACTGTACTTTATAATAGGTTGTATATCGTGACAGCAGTTCACTGATTTTCTCCTGGATCTCATCCGGGCTGCCATTGCCGGCCTTGACCGTTATTGTCGCCCCGGTACCGTGGATTTTGTTCTCTCCGACTTCAACTGTTACCGATGCCACCAGATCACCCAGCGCACTCAGCTCATTTTCATAAACCCGTCGGATTGCATCCCATTTCAGGGCGGGCTTAAAGACTTTGCCGACAGCCGTCAAGGGAATCTGGTCAGTGATAATGACTTCCTTTGGAATGGCAGCCCGCTCGCCAATATTGGCCCTGGCCCATGCCAAGATATCTTCGGGGGTGACTTTGGAATTGTCCGCCACTTCAACATAGGCAATGGGAACCTCTCCGGCATGGGCATCAGGCCTGCCCACAGCAGCAACCATTTTGATTTCATTCATTTTATAGAGGGGCTCTTCAATCATGGCCGGATCAATGTTATGCCCGCCACGGATGATCAGTTCTTTTTTCCGGCCGGTCAGAAAAAAGAACCCATCCTCATCCTGACGTCCCAGATCGCCGGTATTGAACCATCCTTCCCCCACCCAGATGGCATGGTTGTGTTCTGCTTCCACATAGCCTTTAAACACGCAGGGGCCGGCAACGCAGACACATCCGATTTCACCGATTTCTGCATCCCTGATATAATTGCCGAGATCATCGGTGATGGCAATCTTCATCTGCTGATATGGCAGGCGAAGACCAATGCTGCCGATCTTGCGCTCTCCATCTTTGGGATTTACCGCACAGGCACAGGTGGATTCGGTCAGTCCGTATCCTTCCAGAATTTTCATTCCAGTATGGGCCTCAAAACGGTTAAAAAGTTCAACACTCAAAGGTGCAGCGCCGCAGATCAGGTATTCCAGGGACGAAATATCCGCATCTCCTACCGGGATTTCAATCAATCCGGAAAGCACCGTTGGCACACAGGAAAAGAATGTGGGTTTATATTGATCAACAATCTTGTAAAAATTTTTCATAATGGATATGTCACGGTACCCCATGGGAGACAGGATCACCACCTGTCCACCCACTGAAAAGGGCAGAAGACCGGTGATGCACGTCCCATTGCAGTGAAACAGCGGCAGCCCCACCATGACGGTCTGTCCGGGCTGAAGATTGGTGGCGGTTTTCAGATCCCATGACAGAAAAATTTCATTATAATGTGATCTTCTGGCCAGTTTCGGACGACCAGTGGTTCCACCGGTATGATAGAGGGAAGCAATATCATCCGGTTTGATCTCTCTTTTGAAAATGAGATGGTCACCCGGGTAGGTCTCCACTTTTTCCTCATATCCCAAAATACCTTCGGCTTTGTCAGAAGGGCCGAAAACACGGATGACAGCAGTCAGAGATGGAATCTGTTTTCTGATGGCCTCAACCTTGTTCCAGATATCTGAACCGGGAAATTCTCCCAGCGCCACCAGCACTTTGGTTTCGGCTGCAATACAGATATCTTTGATGGTATCGGCTTCCAGCAGAGGATTGATCGGATTGGCGATCCCGACCGTTTCTGAACCCCACAGCACATAGTGGGTCTGAGGCAGGCTTGGCAGCAGATAGGTGACCACATCAGTGGGACCGATATTCAGATCGCTGAGCATATTGGCAGTCTGACGAATTTTTATCATCAGTTCTCTGTAAGTGATCTGCTCGGGCTGCTCATATGCATCCCCGCTTAAAAGAAAACTCATGGCAATGGCCTCAGGATTGATTGCAGCCCCTTTTTCAATGAGCTCATACGTGCTGTTTTCGCTTACGCGCTGAGTGATCGGTACGGTTTCAATTTCTTCAATGTCAGCCAGATGTCGAATGGTATAACCGGTTTCCATTTGTTTTCTCCCTCTCTGATCGTGAATGATAAACCTCCTGTTTTCTCTACGACCGATATTCTCGTAAAAAACAGTGTTTTGTCAAAAGGAAAACCATATCTTACATAAACTTTTCCGGCGGATGATATCCACCCACCACGTCGGCCATAAGCCCGGCGATATGGATAGGAGTGCGGTCTTCAAGATAGGGGCCAACGATCTGAATGCCTACCGGCAGCCCGCTGGAGGTCATTCCCACCGGTGCGATGGTTGCAGGCAGATAGACCATGTTGGTCAGTCCGGCCCACCCCATGAGATCTGCATAGGGCCTTGGTTTTCCATTCACTGTTATGGTTCTGCCATGAAAAGGCTGGTGGTCATGGGCAAATGCAGGAATACAGGTTGCCGGGCAAAGCACGGCATCATGATCCTTGAAAAAATCCGCCCATTTGTGCCGCAGAATCTGCCGCTGGGCATCCTGCATGATCCATGATCTGTGACGTTGAATGGCACCGCGCTTGAACCGTGCCATTGGATCTTTTTTCGAGTCAGTCGGATTCTGCTCTTCACAGATCCATTCATCAAACATTTTTGGCGGCACCCCAAGGCCCATGACGCCGTTCAGCAGGTCAAAAAAGACATCCAGAGCCATGCGAAAATCGATATCCGGGCGTCGGTCCACGATTTGTGCACCGGATTTTGCAAGCGCATCCGCAGCATTTTGAAGCCGGCTTCCCACTTGTGAATCCACCGGACAGGCCGGATCATCCAGCCACAGACCAATGCGATAATCGCAAAGTCTTTTTTTTCTTGGTTCGGGCAGTTGAATCTGCCAGGCCGTCTTTTCCGGCCGCTCCGGAGAAATAATAATGCCAAGCGCCAGGTCAAGATCCTGTGCATTTCTGGCAAGCGGCCCGCTGACGAGAATATC
>JAABSK010000010.1 GCA_011390435.1 Desulfobacteraceae bacterium
ATGGGAAAAGCATTTTCACGACCGGAAAGTCTAACCGATGAGATGACGCACTATTGTCCCGGTTGTACCCACGGTATTGTTCATCGTCTTGTGGCAGAAGCCATTGATGATCTGGGCATTCGAAAAAAAACAGTTGGGATTGCACCTGTCGGGTGCGCTGTAATGGCCTATAATTATTTTAATTGTGATTTTCAGGAAGCAGCCCACGGCAGGGCACCGGCCATGGCCACAGGCATTAAACGCGTCCGCCCGGACCTGATGGTGTTTACCTACCAGGGCGATGGCGATCTTGCCAGTATCGGCATGGGTGAAATTATCCATGCCGCCAACAGGGGTGAAAAATTCACCACCATTTTCATCAACAATGCTATTTACGGCATGACCGGGGGCCAGATGGCACCCACCACAATGGCTGGACAGCGGGCAACCACAGCACCGGCAGGAAGAGATACCGACCAGACCGGCATGCCCATTCGAATGGCCAATCTTCTGGGGGAACTGGTCACACCGGGATATGTCACCCGCCAGGCAGTATTGAACCCGAAACAGATCAACCGGGCCAAAAAAGCGATTAAGAAGGCATTTGAATATCAACTGGAAGGCAAATGCTTCAGCTTTGTGGAAGTGATCAGCACCTGTCCGACCAACTGGGGGCTTCCTCCGCTTGATGCATTGAAATGGGCCCAGGAAACACTGATCCCCTACTATGAACTCAAAGACTATAAATTACCGGATTAAATCACCCGTTCTATTTTCAGCTGTACGATATTTTGGAGGAACCAATGCAGACAGAAGTACAATTTGCAGGCTTTGGCGGACAGGGCATCCTGAGCAGCGCCAAACTTTTAGCATACACCGCCATGAAGCAGGATTTCTTTGTGGCATGGGTGCCGTCCTACGGCCCGGAAATGAGAGGCGGCACCGCCTATTGCACGGTAGTCATCAGCGACCGGCGGATTGGTTCCCCGGTCATCAAAACCCCTACCCATCTCGTGGCCATGAACCGTCCATCCCTTGAAAAATTTGCCCCGTGTGTAAAAGCCGGCGGGGTGATCTTTATCAACAGTTCATTGATTCCAACCCGGAGCCAGCGCACCGATATCACGGAAATGGTGATACCGGTGAATGATGCCGCCATCAGGCTCGGCAGTGTCAAATGCGCCAATATCATTGCCTTGAGCGCCTTTGCATCAAAAATCAACCTGATTGACATGGATCTGCTGAGACAATGCGTTATTGCAGAGTTCCAGGAACGGCCCAAACTGCTTGATTTGAATGCAAACGCCTTTGATGAAGGGATAAAACTTGCATCTGCCTGATCAATGGACAGGCAAGATCACACAGACAAAAGGAAGGCACAGATGATCAGAATCGAAATTTCCCTGTTCCTTAAAAATGTTCCGGGAGAACTGGGAGAACTGGCCGCACTTTTTGGAGATGCCGGCATCAATATTGATGCCATCACCATTCAGGATGCCTCTGCATATGTTCAAAATCTTTTTGAGGCCCGTGGAAAATCACTGAAACGACTGGCATCTTCAGCCAGTTACTCCTCCATGAGGCGGGATTCCGCTGACTTTGCCCTGATCCGTTTGATCGTGGACCCGGTCCAGCCGGCCATGGCACTGCTGGAGCAGCACGATTACCTGTTCGATTCCCAGGAGGTGATCACCCTCCGGCTGAAGAACCATCCGGGAGAACTGGCCAGAATCACCCGTAAATTTGGTGAAAACAATATCAATATCAACTATATGTACGGGTCTGTGTCCGGCCAGAACGATGAATGTCTCTTTGTTTTCTGTCCAGAAGACATCGCGACAGCTGCGGCATGTTCATTCTAGATATCCGAACCATTTTTCTTTGCCTCGGGGTTGTCACCGTTGCCCTTGCCGTATGCATGTTCTATTTTTCCACCTCTCAGAAAACCTATCCTGGATTTTCAAGCTGGGCCCTGGGATTTTTATCTTTCAGCGCCGGGATCGTGCTTCTCAGCATGCGGCACCAGATCCCGGACATCATCTCTATCATTATCGGCAACAGTTTCATCTATCTGTCCATTCTCGCTTTTTATGCCGGTTTTATGACCTTTGCCCAGAAAAACATCACCCTGCGCCGCCACCTTTTTTTCATTGGTGCGATGATCTGCATCCATTCCATTCTGGATTATATCCCCCTGCCGTCCTCTTTTCGCAGCAGTCTGATCTCTTTTTGCATTGCCTTTTATTTTTTTTTCATCACCCGCGTATTGATTCAAGAGATCCGTCCCCTCCTGCAACAGCGCAACACCACGCTGGTGGTGGTGTCGATCATCATTTTCGGATTTTTCAGTTTTTTAACTGTTTTTCACCTGTTTGCCGGTGTAACCCCCCTGATCGAGATCCATACCATCAAAACCCTTCAGTCAATCTCGCTTCTGGTGGTGATTGTACTGATGGTTCTGTTTATCTTTGGAATGATTCAGCTCAACTACCAACGCCTTGAGCTGGATTTTATCAACAGCTACAGCGAAATGAAAGCTGCAAAAGAAGCTGCTGAAAAAGCCACCCGGGCAAAATCTGAATTTCTGGCCAACATGTCCCATGAAATCAGGACTCCCATGAATGGTGTCATCGGCATGCTTGAACTGCTCTTTGAAACCAGAATGTCAGAAGAGCAAAAAGAGCTGGCTCACTCTGCCCAGCAAAGCGCAGACTCTTTGCTCTATCTGATCAATGATATCCTTGATTTTTCAAAGATGGAAGCGGGAATGCTTGAGGTTGAAACCATTGATTTCAACCTTGGAGTCACCATGGATTCCATCTGCGATATTTTTGCAGTCAAGGCCCGCAAAAAAGGGCTGGAATTTGGCTGCCTCATCCAGGAAAACGTTCCTGAAAATCTGATTGGAGACCCTGGCCGACTCCGTCAAATTCTGACCAATCTAGCTGGAAACGCATTAAAATTCACTGAATCCGGCCAGATTCTTCTGACGGTATCAAGACGGCTGGAAACACAGGATAACGTCGAACTGATCTTTGAAGTTCAGGACACGGGTATCGGGATTCCAGAAAATAAACTGGGAAATCTTTTTGAATCCTTCAGTCAGGCAGATGCCTCGACCACACGAAAGTACGGGGGAACAGGACTGGGCCTTGCCATTTCCAGACAGCTTGTGGAGTTGATGCAAGGTGAAATCGGCGTCAAAAGCAAAATAAACAAAGGTTCTACTTTCTGGTTTTCCATTTTTTTTACCAAACAGTGCCGGCCAGCCCTGCCGCCGCCGCCAGCCCATGATATCACCCACAGCCGGGTTTTAATTGTGGATGACAATCCCATGAATCACAAAGTTTTCAAGGCGTACCTCAACGGGATGGGATGTGCAAGCGACAGCGCATTCAACGGCATCCAGGCGCTGGAAATGCTGAAAAACGCATCCTACACCCGGCCATATCACATTGCCCTGATCGACATGAAAATGCCCAAAATGGATGGCGAGCGACTGGGTCGACTGATCCGCCAGGACAAAACCATCCGGAAAACCATCATGATCATCCTTACGTCAGCCGGCAACCGGGGGGATGCTGAACGACTGAAAAAGGCGGGTTTTTCAGGCCTTTTGACCAAACCTGTCAGAAAAAAGGATCTATACGGCTGCCTGCAGACTGCGGTTTCTCTACCGGACCAACATCACCCTGATCACTGTAAATTCATTACTGCTTACAGCCTCAAGGATGCATCAAAACTTGCCCCACACCAGACCTGCGACCAGTACATTCTTTTGGTTGAAGACAATATCGTGAACCAGAAAGTGGCGTCCAGGATGCTTGAGAAGCTGGGATATCAGGTGATAACCGTCAGCAACGGACGGGAAGCGGTCAACGTATATCAAAGCGACTTCACAAAAATCCGCATGATTCTGATGGATATTCAGATGCCGGTGATGGGTGGTGAAGATGCCACCCGAAAAATACGGGAAATGGAAAAAGAAACCGGCATTCACGTTCCCATCGTTGCACTGACAGCCAATGCCATGGCAGGCGACCGGGAACGGTTTATTGCAGCAGGAATGGATGATTATATTGCAAAGCCGGTTAAAAAAGAAACCTTTATCAGGGTTTTCGCCGATCTTTAAGCACCTGGTTTGAAATCACCACCCGCTGAATTTCACTGGTGCCCTCATAGATGGTAAAGACCCTGGCGTCCCGATAATACCGTTCAACCGGATACTCTTTTGTAAACCCGTATCCCCCGTGAATCTGAATGGCTCTTGCGGCAACATCGTTTACCATTTCCGAAGCAAACAGCTTGGCCATGGAGGCTTCGGTCGTGTACGGTTCTTTTCGATCCTTCATCGATGCTGCCGAAAGAACCAGCTGGCGGGCAGCCTCGATCCGGGTAGCCATATCTGCAATCTGAAACCGGATGGCCTGGTGTTTTGAAATCGGTACACCAAACTGTTTTCTCTCTTTTGCGTATTTTACCGCAGCATCAAAAGCTGCCATTGCCACACCACAGGACTGGGCGGCGATCCCGATGCGGCCGCTGTCCAGTCCGGACATGGCGATTTTGAATCCATCCCCTTCTTTGCCCACGCGATGAGAGACCGGTACCTTGCAGTTTTCCAGAACAATATCAGTGGTGTCTGATGCCCGCAGCCCCATTTTGTCTTCCATGCGGCCCACCGCCATCCCCGGCGTACCCTTGGGAACAATAAAACAGCTGATGCCCCGGTGTTTTGCATCTTCATCGGTTTTGGCTGTCACCAATACCACTTTTGAATGATGACCCGAGGTGATAAACCGCTTGGTGCCGTTCAAAAGATAGTGATCCTTTTTCCTGACAGCGGTGGTCTGCTGGCTGACCGGGTCTGATCCAGCCTCGGGCTCGGTCAGGCCAAACGCCCCGATGATCTTGCCGGAAGCCAGGGGAATCAGATAGGCCTGTTTTTGCGCTTCTGTTCCAAACCGGTACAACGTTTCACAGACGATGGAATTCTGAACCGACATCACCACGGATGTGGAGGCGCATGAATACGCAATCTCTGACAGAGCCAGCACATATGACACCGTGTCTGCGCCTTCTCCGCCGTATTCAGGAGGAATCATCATTCCCATCAGTCCCAGTTCTCCCATCTGCCGGAAGTTGTCCTGTGGGAATTCCTTGGTCCGGTCCCGTTCAGCAGCTGTCGCTGCAATCACTTTACGCGAAAACTCCCGGACCATATTCCGGATCATCACCTGTTCATCGGTCAGCTTAAATAGCATGGTGCTTCCCTTATCTGGCTGTCTGTAAATTATCAGGGCGCATATACCACAACGATCAGGTGCGCGTCGGTTTTGGCTGTATTTCTCAAGTCGTGTTTCACCCCGGAATTGAAGTGGAGGGCATCTCCTTTTTTCAACCGGTTGACATGGTCACCCACCTGGACTTCAACCTGGCCTTTGAGAACATAGACAAACTCTTCTCCATCATGCTGAAATCCCACTCCTTCATGGCTTTTATGCGCTTCCACCACAATTTTAAACGCTTTGAGATGTTTATTTTCAGCACTGGGTGTCAACGGTGTATACGCATAATGATCTGTTCGCTTGGTATACGCCATGGACCGCTTTTCCCTGACATCATCTGCTTCTTTGAGCAACAGGTTTGAATCGATGCACAATGCCTTTGAAATCTGCAGCAGCGTCCCCACTGAAGGGCGCTGGGTCCCGGATTCGATTGCTTTGATCATCGGCTTTTTCAATCCGGTTTCATTGGCCATGGTATCCAGGGAGATCTTTTGTTCCAGACGCAGTTTCTTGATCCGCTTTCCAATGGGTGTCATCTTTTTTTTCTCAGGCATGTGCGCTCCTGTGGTTTAAACCGTTTTAAGCATCACTCAACCGTGCAAACCCAGTTTTCAGTATCGTCATCCATTCCATACTGAATACGGGTCAGGGCATCATAAAATCTCATGGATGTCTTGCCAGGAGTGCCGTCTCCAATGGCAATCGCACGATCGCCATAACGGATTTCACCCACCGGTGAAATCACCGCTGCTGTTCCAGAACCAAACACCTCCAGCAGATTCCCGGCTTCATGGGCCTGAAACACTTCATCAATGCTGATTTTCCGCTCAGATATTTTCATTCCCCATTTCTGGGCCAGCTTGATGACAGAGTCCCGTGTAATGCCGGCAAGAATACTGCCACTCAGATTCGGCGTAACAATCTCGTCACCGATACAAAAAAAGATATTCATGGCACCGACCTCTTCAATGTATCTGCGCTCAATGGCATCCAGCCACAAAACCTGGGCATAGCCCTCTTTCTTAGCCTTTTCAGAGGCAATCAAACTGGCTGCATAATTGCCAGCGGTTTTGTATTCTCCCACCCCTCCCCGGACAGAACGGACATGATCTTTTGACACCCATATCTTTACCGGGTTCAACCCTTCGGCATAATAAGCACCGACAGACGACAGGATAATAAAAAATTTATAGGTAAACGATGCCCGAACACCTAAAAACGGATCTGTGGCGATAATTGTCGGACGGATATACAGCGAGGTGCCAAGGGTTTCCGGAATCCACTTTTCCTCGATCCGGATCAGTTTTTTCAAGGCATCCAGAACAAAGGATTCATCAAATTCCGGTATACACATCCCTCTGGCAGACCGGTTCATCCGTTTGAAATTATCCCTGGGCCGAAACAGGCAAATCTTTTTATCCGGTGTTTTATACGCCTTAAGCCCCTCAAAAATCGCCTGACCATAGTGAAACACCATGGCGGAGGGGGGAAGAACAAAATGAGTATACGGCTCAATCCTGGGATCATGCCACCCTTTGCCCTCTGCAAAATCCATAACAAACATGTGATCGGTAAACACCTGACCAAATCCCAATTGTGAATCCTCAGGCCGTGTCCGATTTGTCTGGGCCAGGGTAACTTTTATTTCCATCATCTCCTCCGTAAATAAGTATTCAATTTAGCGCATCAATCGAAAAATATGAGCGCGAACGCTGTTCTTTGTCAAGAAATTTTATGCGTTTTGCGCGCTTTATGTTGACGAAGCCCTTTTTTTTTGAATAGTATACTAAAATATTTATACACGTTAGCAAAGGGAAAAAACGGAGAAAAAACAATGGATATGAAACACCATATTGAAACTGCCTGGAAAAACAGCATTGCCAACCTGGTTCCCCTGATCATCCTGACACTTGTGGTCGCAGCAGTGAGCATTGTTTCCCTGGGTATCCTGGCACCTGTGGCCTTTGCAGGCTATACCCATTCACTGATCCTGCTGCTGACCCATAACCGGGAACCCAAGGCTCAGGATGCCTTTTCACAGCTCAGACTGTTTTTGCCCCTGCTGGTATTTTCCCTGGTGGTATTTTTCATCACGATTCTTGGGTTCACGCTGTTCATTATCCCAGGTATTCTCTTCACCCTCATTATCGGATACACCTGTCTTTACATGCTTCCTGTCATGGTTGATCAGCACCTGGGCCTTGTGGATGCCATCAAAAAAAGTGTTTCCCTTGTCACGGGATCTTCTGTCACAGACCATATCATTGTGTTTATCATTTTCAGCGCCATGACTGCTGTCGGCGGTTCGTCGTTCATCGGATTCTTATTTCTTCAACCCTTTGCCACGCTGTTTCTGCTGTCGGTTTATAAGGAAATCAACTGATGTCCCATCAAGCCAAAAGTGCCTGTTATTTTGAGACCGGTGTTTTCCGCCCGCCCAGTGAAGGCGGCAGCGCGTCCCTGCTCCTGCGCCTGACCCGCAACTGTCCCTGGAATCATTGCACCTTCTGCGCCATGTACAAAACAGAAAAGTTTCAGCTCAGAACCCCTGAAGCGGTGATTGGCGAAATTGATACCATGCACGGCATCTACACCCGGATCAAGGCGCTTTCACCCGGGCATGCTCCGGGACAACCCGTCAGTGCCACTGCGATCCGCAACTTTGTTCAAAAGACACCGGAACTGAGCTTTCACCAGGGCATGGGAATGCTGTTTGAATGGTTCATGGCCGGCTGTAAAACGGTTTTCCTGCAGGATGCAGACAGCCTGATCATGAAGACCGATCACATGATCCAGATACTGAATCACCTGAAACTTAGGTTTCCGGAGATTGAACGCATCACCACCTATGCCAGGTCCAGAACCGTCGCCAGAAAACCTCTTTCAGATCTTGAGGCCATTCAAAAATCCGGGCTCACCCGCCTGCACATGGGACTTGAAACAGGTGATGCAACACTGCTCAAATCCGTTAAAAAAGGGGCAACACCGGAAGACCACATCAAGGCCGGGCAAAAGGCGCTCCAGGCTGGATTCCAGATCTCTGAATACTGGATGCCGGGACTGGGGGGCAGATCCCTGTCCCGTGACCATGCCGTCAACACGGCAACCGTACTCAACAGCATCAATCCCCACTATATCAGATCCCGGCCGTTTACCCCTTATCCTGGAACTGTCTTTTATGAAGAAGCCATCCAGAACCGGCTGGATCTGCTGACACCGGCAGAACAGCTTCAGGAAATTCAGCTGATGGTTCAAACCCTTGATGTCACTTCCCGGGTCTGCTTTGATCATGCCGGAAACGGATGGGCGGCTCCCAACGGACGGCTGCTGCTCAGCCAGGGATATGAAGGGTATCAATTCCCTGAAGAAAAAGAGACGCTCCTGGCGCTTATTGCAACAGGCATTGATCACTATTCACGGGAGTAAGTCCCCATGAAAACCATGAAGGCCCTGGTAAAGGCAACTCCTGAAAAAGGTCTGTGGCTTCAGGACGTCCCTGTTCCAGATATTGCCCATAACGAAGTATTGATTAAAATCAAAAAAACCGCCATCTGTGGAACTGACATCCATATTTATAACTGGGATTCCTGGTCTGAAAAAACCATTCCCATCCCCATGCATATCGGCCATGAATTTGTCGGGGTGATTGACCGGGTGGGATCCCATGTCAAGGACTTCAAACCCGGCGATCTGGTGTCTGGAGAAGGACATCTTGTGTGCGGCCATTGCCGGAACTGCCTGGCCGGCCGCCGCCACCTGTGCCGCGACACCAGAGGGGTTGGTGTAAACCGGCCCGGAGCCTTTGCTCAATACCTGGCCATACCGGTTACAAATGTCTGGTATTGTGATTCCAGCATTCCACTGGATGTGCTGGCCTGCTTTGATCCGCTTGGAAATGCGACCCATACAGCCCTGTCGTTTGATCTATTGGGAGAAGACGTTCTGATCACAGGAGCCGGACCCATCGGATGCATGGCAACAGCCATTGCAAAACATGCCGGTGCCCGGTACGTGGTGGTAACTGATATGAATCCATACCGGCTGAATCTGGCTCAAAAAGCCGGGGCCACCCTCACCGTGGATGTCACAACCGATACGGTTGCAGCTGCCCAGAAAAAACTGGGAATGAAAGAAGGATTTGATGTGGCAATGGAAATGTCTGGAAATCCGCTGGCCTTTAATGCCATACTGGAAAACATGTGCCATGGCGGAAAGATTGCACTGCTGGGCATCATGGCAGAAAACAGCCCCATCGACTGGAATACAGTGGTGTTCAACATGCTCACCATCAAGGGCATCTATGGCAGGGAAATGTATGAAACATGGTATAAAATGACCAGCATGATCCACACCGGCCTGGATATTTCGCCGCTGATTACCCACCGGTTTCACTACACAGAATTTGAAAAAGGCTTTGATGTCATGCAGTCAGGGCATTCAGGAAAAGTCATTTTAAACTGGGATGAAACATAAGGACGGCCGCATATGGGAACAGACAAGCTGGACCAGTCCCTGATCCGGGAACTACAGATTCTGGAAACTGATGGTTTGGCCAAACCCCCGGAACGGATCATTGAACACTATCTTCCACCTAAAAATTCTTTTGGGCCCCGGTATCTGCTCAAGGACTGCTCAATCGAATTCATCCGTATGAACTCCAATTCCTATTTGTCTTTATCCCACCACCCAGCGCTCCTGGCAGCGGCGGATGAAGCGGCAACACAATTCGGTGTCGGTCCCGGCGCTGTAAGATTCATCGATGGCACCTTTATGCCCCATGTTCAACTTGAAGACCGCATTGCCGCTTTTGTGGGCAAACCTGCAGGGAAAATCTTCAATTCCGCCTACACTGCCAATTGCGGCCTGGCGCTGGCCCTTTCCAGTGAAAAAACGTTCTGGATCACGGACCAGCTTAACCACAACAGCATTATCCGGGCCATGCGCATCAGCAATGTTCCGTCAAAAAACAAATGCATTTACCCGCACAACGACATGGCTGGCCTGAGAAAGTGCCTGGAAACGGTTCCTCCGGACATGGAACGGGTCCTGGTGATTTTTGACGGAATTTTCAGCATGCGGGGGGATTATGCCCCCATCCAGGAAATCAATGCCCTGTGCCGAAAATTTTCAGCAAATTTCAAAGACGGAGTGATCAGCATTGTGGACGATTCCCACGGCATCGGTGCCTTTGGCAGCACCGGACGGGGGACATCAGAGTTTTGCGGCGAATCCAGCGACATCATTGTCGGCACCTTTGGCAAGGCATTCGGAGTCAATGGCGGTTTTGTGGCCGCCAGCCAGCGTGTGATCGAGGCGGTGCGCCAGAAAGCAGATACCTACATTTATACCAATCCCCTGAGCGCTGCAGACTGTGCCGCCGCCATCACGGCCATTGATCTCTGTGACAGCGACGAGGGAGCTGCGCTGCTCAAAACCCTTCAGGCCAA
Organism: Desulfobacteraceae bacterium; assembly: GCA_011390435.1. The sequence continues at coordinate 10,715 of JAABSK010000010.1, forward strand.
TACCAGACGCTTCAGGGCCGGGCTGAAACATCTGGGTCTTGAATCCATTGACGGTCCCCATCCTGTGGTGCCGCTGATGGTCAGAGACACTGCCGGAACACGCGCCCTGGTCAATTATCTGTTTGAAAACGGTGTGCTGGTGGTGGGCATCAGCTTTCCTGTGGTGCCCAGAGGAGAGGAGGCCCTGCGGTTTCAACTCAATGCCTGCCATACCCCGGCAGATATTGATCATGTGATTGATTTACTGGACCGGTTCAAACTTCATGGGGGATAAAATCCCTTACACTGCCTGAATCTGTAAAGACAGGAGGGTGACAAATGGACAGCCCGGAAATTCTGGAAAACAAAAAAATCCTTGTGGTGGATGATGAAACAGACATTCTGGAAACACTTGAAGAACTGTTATACATGTGTGCCGTGGACAAGGCAGCAACCTTTGAACAGGCCGTCGCCCTGATGCGGCATTCCCCCTACGATGCCGCCATTCTTGATATCATGGGTGTCAGAGGATATGAACTTTTGAAAGCAGCCAACCATCTGGATATTCCAGTCATCATGCTTACCGCCCATGCACTGAGTCCGGAAAACCTTAAAAACTCCATTGACCAGGGTGCAGATGCCTTTGTTCCCAAAGATCGCCTGTCAGATATTTCCCTGTATGTGGCAGATATTCTCAGCGCAAGAAAAGCAGGAAAAAAAGCACATGTGACCTGGTTTTCTCTGCTCAAGCCGCTTTTTGACAAACTTTTCGGAGAAAAATGGCGGCAGTCAGACCGGGAATTCTGGGATGAATTTGATGCCAGACAGATGTCGTCACGGGATGATATTCAGAAAATGGATTAACCGGTAACCGGAATTTCCACGATAAAGCAGGCACCACTTTCTCTGGATTTTTCCACGCAAATGGTTCCCCCCATGTGATTCAGCAATGCTGCCACACCGGCAAGCCCGATGCCATGGCTCTGAACAGTGCTGGTCAGTGCCTTGCCAGTTTCACCATATCCGTTGAAAATCTTGTCCGTGTCTGCAACACAAACACCCTTGCCGTCATCCGTTACCGTCAGCACCAGCCCTGTACTGCTCCGGCTGCCACCGATCTTTACCCAGGCACTTCGATATTTAAAGGCATTGGTCAACAGATTTCGCAACACCTGCTGCACCTTAGCAGCATCCAGGCAAACCACAGACGTCCAGATCGCCGTATCAAACGTCAGGCGGACACCACTCTGGCGGACTGCGATTTTCACCTCGTCATACGAACCAGCCATGGAGACCTGTTCTGATACGGCAGGATCAATCAGATCCAGAACATCCACAAGCACATGGCAGACCAGATCGGAAACAGATGTCTCACCGGCAGAAATGATGCCCTGCCGGGAACGGCCCAGCTCAAGGGTGTCATTGACCAGATGCCGTGCTGCCAGTACATTTCTGATGATCCGTTTCAGCACTTTTTCCTGCTTTTCAGTAAGGGGTCCGTAGATATCCTGCCGATTCAACAGGGATTTAACGCCGGCGTCGATGACCGCGATGGGGATCTTCAAATCATGGATTAAAAGCTCTGTCTGGATCATATGGTCTGATGGTCGCATCAATCGTTAAAATCCTTGCAATTCAAACCCATGATTCTATATAGTGAATGGATCGATGATCGATATCTGCTGCACATGGGTAAAAAAACAGTGGCATGCCCCTGAGAATATACTCTGTTATACGGGGATCAATCCATCTTGTAAAGGATTTTGGAGCCTGCGCATGAAAAACCCGAAAGAGGCTGTTGCCGTGCTTGAAGATACAATCAAACACCTGGAAGCCCGGAATAAAACCCTTCACCACATCATTGCAAAAGCCCCCATTCCCATTTTCGTTATTGACAAAACCCATACCATCACCCATTTCAACCAGGCTCTGGAACAATTATCCGGCCTTGACGCTTCAAGCATGGTGGGAACGCAAAACCAGTGGAAAGCTTTTTATACCAAACCCAGGCCCGTCATGGCAGATCTTATCGTTGATCAGGTGTCAAGGGACATTTTTCTCAAGCATTATGGTGAAAAATACCAGGATCTGTCTGGAGCCCATCAATTTTCCGCGACTGATTTTTTCCCGGACCTGGGCGAAAACGGCCAGTGGCTGTTCTTTTCCGCAGCACCGTTCATGGATGAACACGGCAACATTGCAGGCGCTGTGGAAACCCTCCAGGATATCACTGAAGAAAAAACCGCTGAAAATAAAACACGGGAGTTATCCCGCATTTACCGCCAGATACTGGATTTCATTCCCTATCCCATTATGATGTTTGACCATAACGGAAAACTGGCTTACATCAACCCTGCCTTCACAGATACCTTTGGGTGGACCCCGGAGGAGCTGCTGGGAAAAACCGTGCCGTTTATTCCCCAGGGCCTGGAAGACCAGACCTATGAAATGCTCAGCCGGTTTCAACAGGACAAATCCATTGCACGATTTGAAACCCAGCGCCTGACCAGAACCGGAAAAGTTCTGGATGTGGTGATCTGGGCGGCTTCCCACCCCAGGCTGAAAACCGGAGAAACCGAACACTTTGTCATTCTGCGGGATATTACCGAAGAAAAACGGCTTGAAGCCAACAACAAAACCATCATGCGCATCAGTGCGCTGCTGCCGGAATATCCAGAGCTTGAAGAACTGATGAGCTACATCTCAAAAGAGATCAAAACCCTTTTAAACACTGAAGGCGCTCTGGTGCTCCTGTACGATGAAATCACAGATGAACTGTTTTTCACCGGCGGGGCTTATGATGATTCAAACACGGAAAAAAGGGCCCGGACCTTCCGGTTTCCATCCCGCTCGATTCTGGCCGGAGAGATTATCAAAACCGGTGAATACGCCATGGTCAACGATGTTGAAAAACTCAAAAATGATTATCCTGAACGGGACACGCTCTTAGGGTACCGCACCCGGAGTCTTCTGGAGGTTCCCATTAAGAATGAAGACCGGATCATCGGCGTCCTCTGCGCCATCAATAAAAAACAAAACGCCTTTGACTACAATGATATGGAATTGATGACCATGATTGCCTCCACCTGTGCCATCTCCATTGAAAATGCCAGATTCTCAGAAGCGGTTCGCGAAGCCTACCGGGATGTAGCATCCATGAACCGGGCCAAAGGCAAAGCCATCAACCATCTGTCCCATGAACTGAAAACTCCGGTGGCTATACTGACCGGCTCATTCCAGATTTTGAAAAAAAAGATGGCACAGCTGTCCGGAAAAACAGATGATGCGACACTGGAACGGATTGAAAGAAACCTGAACCGGATTGTCGACATTCAAAATGAAGTCGCAGACATTATGGAAGACAAAACCTATTCTGCCCAGCGAATGCTGCTCAATATGTTTGAGGCCTGCCAGGATGAACTGGAAACACTGATTCATCAGAATGCAGATGCCCAAGACTTTTCCCACGCCGTGCAAACGCTCATCAATGAAAAATTCGGTCCCCGCACCCTGACCTATTCCACCATTTCCTTTTCTGAACATTTTGATCAATTGTATGCACTGATTGAACCGGAATTTTCCTTTCGGTCTCTGACCATACGGATTCATATTGATGACGCATTGCCGGAGCTGTTTTTTCCAAAGGAAATTCTGGACAAGATGCTGACCGGATTGATCAAGAATGCCGTGGAAAACACCCCGGATCATGGACAGATCGACATCAGCCTGAAAAAAGAATCAGCCGGGGTTCTTTTTACGGTCCATGACTATGGTGTGGGCATTGAAGCCGATCATCGCAAAAGGATTTTTGAAGGATTTTTCAACACCCAGGAGATGTTGCTGTATTCTACAAAGACGCCGTATACCTTTAATGCCGGTGGCAAAGGAGCCGACCTGATGCGAATCAAAATTTTTTCCGACCGCCTGGGCCTGACCTTGAAAATGACATCAGAGCGGTGCAGATTCCTGGAACAAAATATGGACGAAGTCTGTCCCGGAGATATTCACAATTGCAGATTCTGCACCACCACGGACGACTGCCTGAATTCAGGATACACAACTTTCAGTCTGTTTTTCCCGGTGAAAAAAGAATCATAAAAATGTTTTGACAAACACTGCGAAATTCACTACTTACAAAAACGTGCCATTGACTGAAATCCTTTTTTAAAAGGAGTCATGTTCATGAACGAAACCCAGCAGTTGAGCCTTTTTGACGTTTACGAAAAAAACGCCCGCTATCGTGGCGACTCCTGTGCGCTTTATTTCAGAGAACAGGAAATCTCTCACAGGGAACTTTTCGATCAAACCGCCCGCCTGGCCGGGGGACTGGCACAACTCAACCTTCCGCCCGGAAGCAGAATCGCCATCCTGTGCAAAAATCATCCGGTTTTTTTTCACCTGTTTGGTGCAGCAGCTGCGCTGAATCTCACGCTGGTGCTGATCAACCGGCGCCTCAGCCCGGATGAAGTTTCCTATATCATCGAAGACACCACACCGTGCATGATTGTCTGCGATGATGAAACCCAGGCAGTGGGTCAGAACCTCACCCGCACCTTTCCTTTTTTAACGGCCTGCCATGTTGCCGGTCAGGAGCAGACCGATTTTTCAAACTTCTACCAGCACACGCCTCTGGCTGAACCACAAGCGTTCAGCCAGAATGATCCGTTTATCATTATCCACACGGCTGCTGTCCAGGGCCGCCCCAGAGGGGCCGTGCTCAGCCAGACCAATATTATCCTTTCAAATCTTCAAACCATCCAGGCCTTCAGTCTGGATCCCACTGCAAAGCATCTCAACATCCTGCCATTGTTTCACATCATGGGTATCAACCTGGGACTGGGAACCCTGCAGGCCGGCGGCACCAACGTCATCATGGAAAAATTTGACCCGCCACAGGCACTGGAGTTGATTCAGAACAGGCAGATTACACTCCTGGGATCATTTCCACCGATGCTGTCCCTTCTGCTGGATGCAGCAGCATCCTGTTCACTTGATCTGACCAGCCTTGAAATTACCGCTGGAATCGATACGCCAAAAATCCTTGACCAATGGAGTTTGCTTACCGGATGCGTCTTCTGGACCATGTACGGGCAAACAGAAACCTCCGGGTTTGTGTCCCTTGGTGAACACAGGGAAATGCCAGGCTCTGCCGGCGCTGTCGCACCCCTGGCCCATATCAGGATTGCCGACGATTCAGGCAAAACCCTGCTGCCTGGACAGACAGGAGAAATCCTGGTCAGAGGCCCTTTGGTTTTTGCCGGGTATTGGCAGGCAGATGACCTTAATGCCCATACCTTTCGACAAGGATGGCACCATACCGGCGATCTTGGGGTGATTGATGAAAACGGATTTTTATTTTTCAAAGCCAGAAAAGCCGAAAAAGAACTGATCAAGCCCGGCGGTGAAAATGTTTTTCCTGCTGAGGTGGAACAGGCCCTTTTACGCCATGAAGCCGTGAAAGATGTCTGTGTGTTCGGTGTTCCAGATCCCCGCTATGGTGAAGGCATCAAAGCAGTCTGCTGCCTGAACCCTGGATATCAACTGACCAAAGCAGAACTGATTCAATTCTGTGGATCTCAGATTGCCGGATACAAAAAACCCGGGTATGTTGAATTTGTGGACTCGCTGCCCAGAACGGCTGACGGTGCGATCGACAGGATCAAAGTAAAAACCATTTACGGATAAAAAAAGCTGTTAACCCCATCAACGTGACTGGACTTGATATGGCCCAATTAAAGATCTCGAACGTCACCCTTTCCTTTGGCGGACTCAAAGCCCTGTCCAATGTGGACATGACCATACAACCGGGATTGATCACCTCGATTATCGGTCCCAATGGAGCGGGAAAAACCAGTATGCTCAACTGCATCTCCGGATTTTATCACCCCAGCAGGGGAGATATTTTTTTCAAAGATAAAAAACTGACCCATGCCTCTCCCCACCAGGTATCCAACATGGGCATCTCACGGGCATTTCAAAACCTTGAGCTTTTTTCCGGCCTGTCTGTTCTGGACAACCTCCTCCTGGCCCGGCATCAGAACCTGACCTATGGTTTTTTGTCAGCGGTTTTCTTTTATGGCAAAGCCTCCCGTATCGAAGCGGAAAACCGGGCGTTTGTGGAAGATGTCATTGATTTTATGGAACTTGAGCCCTATCGAAAGCGCCTTGTGGGCAATTTAAGTTACGGTGTCCAGAAAAAGGTGGAAGTGGCAAGAGCGTTAACCCTGGCCCCGGATATCCTTCTTCTGGATGAACCCATGGCCGGCATGAACCAGGAAGAAAAAGAAGACATTGTCCGTTTTGTCATGGATATCCAAAAGGAAAAAGGCATCACCGTGGTTCTGGTTGAACACGATCTGGGCGTTGTTATGGATATTTCCGACCAGATCTATGTACTGGATTTCGGTGAAATCATTGGTTCCGGAACGCCCGAAGAAGTGGCACAGAACCCCAAAGTCATTGACGCCTATATCGGAGAAGAATAATTTACATGACCTCAAACCAGAACCTGCTTGAATACACCATTCCCCAGCTGCTCCGCTGGCGGGTGAACATCGCACCCAAACAGCCGGCACTCAGAGAAAAAGATTTCGGCATCTGGAACACCTACACCTGGGAAGAATACTATGATCATGTCCGCAAAACAGCACTGGGTCTGAAAGCCATTGGTCTGAAAAAAAACGATACCCTGGCCATCATCAGTGACAACATTCCTGAAATCCTGTTTATCGCCATTGGCGCCCAGTCCATCGGCGCCATATCCGCAGGGATCTATCAGACCAGCATGCCGGCGGAAATTGCCCAGATTCTTCAATATCTCAATGTCAGTGCTGTTTTTTGCGACAATCAGGAACAGGTGGACAAGGTCATTGATATCCGGGAACAGATTCCCATGGTGAAAAAAGTCATTTTTGAAGATTCCAGAGGCATGCGTCAGTACCTGGTGGATGACTGGTTCATGGAGATCACCGATCTGTACCGACTGGGAGATGAGGCGTATCGCAAAAATCCAGATGCCTTTGAACACTCGGTGGATCAGGGAGCGCCGGATGATGCCTGCCATCTGTGCCTGACGTCCGGCACTACCGGCCTGCCCAAAGGTACGATCATGACCCACAAAAATTATATCAACATGGGGGTCAGAATCACGGAAGTTGATCCGCTGGAACCTACTGACGAATATGTCTCTTTTCTGCCATTTGCCTGGATCGGTGAGCAGATGAACTCTTTTGGCGTGGCCATGGCCACAGGGATCACCATCAATTTTCCGGAGTCCGTGGAAACCGCCATGGCAGATTTAAAGGAGATCGGTCCCCATTTCATGTTCGGAGCCCCGCGAATCTATGAAACCATCCGTTCAGAAATCTGGCTGAAAATCGATCAGTCCTACTGGCTGAACAAACTTTTTTACAACTACTTTATCAAGCAAGGAGAAAAAGCCGCCACATATCGTATGACCGGAAAACCCATGCCTTTGGGCCTGAAAATTAAATCCTGGCTGGGTACCCAGCTGATATTCCGCCCCCTGATCAACCAGATCGGACTGTTGCGGCTGAGGCGTGCCTATACCGGAGGCGCTGCCCTGGGACCGGAATTGTTCACCTTTTATCAGGCCATCGGCATCAATCTCAAACAGATATACGGGCAGACGGAAATCACTGGTATCGCCTACATGCACCGGGATGGAGACGTCCGGCCGGAAACAGTTGGAAAACCACTGCCGGGAACAGAGTGCAAAATTGCTGATGACGGTGAAATTCTGTCCAGATCCCCGTCTGTCTCTCCAGGATATTACAACCTACCGGAAAAATCCGCAGAACTGCTGGCCGAAGGATGGCTGCATTCGGGAGATGCCGGCTTTATTGATGAAAACGGCCACCTGGTGGTCATTGACCGTTTGTCTGATGTGATGCACAACAACAAAGGGGAGATGTTTTCCCCCATGTTCCTTGAAAATGCATTGAAATTCAGTCCCTACATCAAAGAAGCCGTCATCTACGGTAACGGTGAAGACTTTGTGGCCTGCCTGGTGAACATCGATCCGATCGTTGTCGGCAAATGGGCTGAAGACCGGGGGATTTCATTTTCCACGTATATGGATCTGTCAGCAAAGCCTGAAGTGGCTGAACTGATCCTGGAACAGATACAGGGAGTCAATCACCGGGCAGAAAAACCCCATTTTAAAATCAGACGCTTTGCCCTGCTTTACAAACTGCTGGATGTGGATGACGGAGAACTGACCAAGACCGGTAAAATCAGAAGAAAATTTGTACAGGACCGGTACCAGGAACTCTATGATGCACTCTATGACCTGTCTGTTGACCGAAAAGAAGTTCAGGCATCGTTCCAGTACCAGGATGGACAGACCACACAGGTCAGAACAACGATCATGTTTTACACTGTGAAAGGAGACGAATGAGTTATTTTTTCCAGATTGTCATCAGCGGAATCGTCGTCGGATCAATTTACGCCCTGGCTGCCCTGGGTCTGGTCCTGGTTTACAAGTCCAGTCGGGTGGCCAATTTCGCCCATGGTCAGCTCATTGCCGCCGGCGCATTTATCACTTATGCCCTGACCGTATGGATGGGAATTCATATCTTTTTTTCTTTTTTACTGAGCATGGCGATCACTTTTTTAATGGCCATGAGTGTTGAAAGGATCTTTTTACGACGTCTGATCGGAGAGCCCATCATTTCCGTCATCATGGTGACCATCGGCCTGGGATCCATCCTTGACGGACTGATCTACCTGACCCCTTTTGGCAGCGAAAACTTTTCTTTTCCGTCATTTCTACCGACCACACCGTTAAGTATCGGCGGTGTATCCATCTCCTGGACCCAGCTTTCAGGAGTGGTGATTACCTTTGTGCTGATCGGTATCTTTTCATGGTTTTTCAAAAAATCAACGGTTGGCATTTCCATGCGGGCGGTATCAGATGATCAGTTCGGTGCCATGTCCATCGGTATTTCCGTACCCAAAGTGTTTGGCATGGCCTGGGCTACAGCAGGACTGTCTGCTGCCGCTGCCGGATGCATCATCGGCAACATCACCGGTTTAAATTTCGATACCCTTCACGCCTTTGGCATTGTGGTGTTTCCCGTGGTCATTCTGGGCGGTCTGGATTCAATACTGGGGGCTGTGGTTGCCGGCATTATCATGGGACTGATCCAGCAGTTTGCCAGTGGATATCTGGACGGAAACTGGGGACTGAACGGAACCGGAGAAGTGGCTCCCTATATCATTCTTCTGGTCATATTGTTATTCAAACCCCATGGATTGTTCGGCATCCATGAAATTGAACGGGTATAAGCCTATGTCAGCGAATCGAATGTTTGCCACTGGAAATTTCTTCTCAAGCTACCAGGAAGAACAGCGAACTTTTTTCACCACACTGGACCGATCTGTTTTTATCTGTTTTATCATTGCACTGTTTGCCTGGCCGGTTCTGTTTCCCTTGAGCAGTAAAGGCATGCTGGTGGTGGACAATATCCTGATCGCCGTTATTGCGGTAATGGGACTGAACATGGTGACCGGGTTTGCCGGTCTGATATCCATCGGGCATGCCGCCTTCATGGGAGTCGGGGCATACACCCTGGCCGGTGTCTGCCAGGTTCTGGGAGATTCAAACATCCTGATCACTCATCTGTGGCCCCTGATGATACTGGTCTGCGGCTGCGTTGGTGCGCTGACAGGTGCCCTGGTGGGGCTGCCTGCCTTCAGGCTCAAGCATTTATACCTGGCCATCGCCACTTTGTCTTTTCAAATGATTTTTGAATGGTTTATCAATTCCTCCACATTTTTCAACCAGGGCCAGACCATTTTTGTGGGACGGGTATACTGGCTGACCGGTGAAGTGGATCGGTCAGATCACTATCTTTTCTGGTATTTTATCATTCTCACCCTTGTCATTGTGATGGGATTTGGAATCCGGAATCTGTTGAAAACCAAGTACGGCAGATGTCTTGTGGCTGTCCGGGACAATGACCGGGCAGCGGACGCCATGGGCATGCATCCAGGGTTGACCAAAGTCTATGCCTTTGCCCTTTCCGGTTTTTTTGCCGGTGTTGCCGGCGCTTTGCATGCCTATCTCTACCGCGGCGCAGGATTCGAATCCTTTACCCTTCACCAGTCGATCTCCTATCTGGCCATGGCCATTGTCGGAGGTCTTGGCACATTGAACGGATCATTCTGGGGACCGGCATTTATAAAATTTTTAGACCTTGGTGTGGAAAATCTCTCTGAATTTGCCAGGGATATCATGCCGCCGGGGTTAAACCTTGCAACCGCACTTCGCCCCCTGACATTCGGTCTGGTGATTGTGCTGTTTTTAATGTTTGAACCCCGCGGAATCGCCAATTGGTGGCGGATTGTCAAATCCTATACAAAATTATGGCCATTCAGGTATTGACATACTGTTCAACAACCCGTTTACACAAGGAGAAACGACCCATGAAAAACCGAACATCCGCACTTATTTCCATTTTACTGGTTGTCTGTTTCACGATGGTGATGGCTTCCTGCGGCCAGTCGCCAGATACCGAAGAAGCCGCAGCACCGGTTTCAAAGGCTGCTGTAGAGGCCAAAACCTATAAGCTGGGACTGTCTCTGGCGATTACCGGACCAACCTCTGATGCAGGCAATCCCTATGCAAAAGGGGTTGAAGACTATTTTAAATATGTCAATGAAGAAAAACTGCTGGGAAATGATACCATTGACTGCACCATCCGGGATGATCAGTACCAGACAGACGTGACCAAACGGAATTTTGAAGACTACGTTGCTCAGGGCATTGTGCTATATCTGAATTATTCCACCGGCTCGACCCTGGGGCTGAAAAAAGACTTTGAAGAGGTGAAAATTCCGGTATTGCCGGCATCGTTCCACGCAGGCAATCTTGAAGATTCCAATTATATTTTTCTGCCCATTGCCTCCTATTCCGAACAGGTGGTCTGCCTGGCTGAATATATTGTCCAGCAGCACACCGGCGGCACCCCCAAGGTGGCCATGTTTGTCCACCCCTCCGCTTTTGGCCGCGGACCCGTGGAAGATACCCAGAAAGCAGTGGAAGCCGGATTAAACATGGAAATCGTAGAGGTGGTGGAACATGGCAAAGACCTTGACAATACCGCCACGCTCAAACGACTGGTTTCAAAAGGAGTTCAATACGTGATTTCCCAGACCATCCAGTCTCCGGTGGCCACCCTGCTCAAAGATGCCCAGCGTCTGGATGTTGTCGCCAGTGAATTCGGCCAGGACGGCAAAATCACATTTCTGGGAGCCCACTACACCGGTGGAAACGATCTGATCGCCCTGGCAGGTGATGCCGCTGAAAATTACCTGTGGACCACTTCTTATACCATTACATCAGAAAAAAGCGCTGGAACCGATGCCCAGCTGGCCCTTGCCCAGCGTTACGGAAGAGATGAGAAAGCTGCCAATTCACACAACTATGCCAACGGCATCATGGTGGCCCAGGTGGCCACAGAGGTAATTCGACGGGCCAAAGCCAAAGGCCTTGAGATCACCAAAGAAACCCTTTACGATGAACTGAATGCCATGAACGGCTACAATGCCTATTATCCACTGACAACAGTGGGCCCTGTCACATTCAGCAAAACAGGAGATCATGCCGGTGTGGATTATGTGCAGATCTATCGTGCCCAGGACGGCGTGTTTAAAAAAATCGGTGCACCCATCCGGTCTGAATATGTCCAGAAAATTAAATAAGGTGCGCATTTCCCGCAGCAGCCTTTCCCGGCTGCTGCGGGAAACAGCATGATCATCCCAAAGGAAAACAATCTTGAACAAAAACAAGCCCGTTTTAGAAGTCAATAACATTGAAGTGGTGTACAATGATATTATCCAGGTACTCAGAGGGGTCAGCCTGAGTGTTCCCGATGGCAGTATTGTCGCACTGCTGGGCACCAACGGTGCGGGAAAAACCACCACACTCCGGGCCATCAGCGGCCTTCTAAAGCCGGAAAACGGTGCCATCAAGGAAGGGTACATCAAATTTAACGGCACAGACACCACCGGCCTGACCGGAACCGATATTGTCAAGCTCGGTGCGGTAATGGTGCCGGAAGGCAGGCGGGTGTTCAAGCATCTGACCGTAAACGAAAATATCCGTGTGGGATCCATCACTCGAAAAGATGGCGCAGCAAAAATCAAGGCGGACAACCAGCTGATGTACCGGCATTTTCCCCGGCTGGCCACTGTCACCAACCGCCTTGCCGGATACAGTTCCGGCGGGGAGCAGCAGATGATTGCCATTGCACGGGCCTTGATGGCCGCTCCCCGGATGCTGATGCTTGATGAGCCGTCCCTGGGCCTTGCCCCACTTCTGGTCAAAGAAATATTTGAAAATATCAAAACCATCAACCAGTCACTGAAAACCACCATCCTGGTGGTGGAACAAAATGCAAAAGTCGCCCTGGCAGTTTCCGATTATGCCTATATCATGGAATCGGGTAAAATTGTCATGGAAGGACCGTCAGCAGAGCTTCAGAACAACCCGGATGTCAAGGAATTTTACATGGGCATCACCAAAGGCGGAAAACGCAAATCCTTCAAGGATGTGAAATCCTACAAGCGCCGCAAGCGCTGGATGTAGCAGAACCAGAAACGTGAAGGGGGTAAAATGAAAATACTGGTGGGATATAATGGTGGAGAAGTCGGCAGAATGTCCCTGTGTCTTGCGCGGGATTTTGCCGTGAAAAACCAGGCCCTTGTATATGTGGTCACATCCATGGAAGGCGGGGCATCTGAAAAGCCTGAAGATATTGTTCAGGCTGAATCGTATCTGGCATTTGCCCGGCAGTTGATGGAACGATCAAATGTCCAGTGCGATGCGCTTCAAAGCGTCCGGGGACTGTCACCGGGAGAAGACCTGGTGAAGTTTGCAAAAGAAAACCAGATTGATCATATCTTCCTGGGTATCAAGAAAAAATCCAGGGCCCAGAAAGCCATTTTAGGGTCCACGGCCCGATATGTGATTCTCAAAGCTCCCTGTCCGGTCACCACAGTGAAATTTGAACTGGCTGACATGACAGCCGCAGATCTTCTCAAGGACCGGCAGATTCTTGTGGTGGATGATGAACCCGACATCCTGGAAACCATTAAAGAGCTGTTGGATACGTGTTTCATTGACACTGCCGCCACATTTGAGGATGCCCAGAAATATCTTGAAAACAGATTTTACGATGCTGCTATCCTCGACATCATGGGGGTTCGCGGATATGACATTCTAACCCTTGCCCAGGACAAAGGAGTTGTCTCCCTCATGCTCACTGCCCATGCCCTGACCCCGGAAAACCTTAAAGAATCCATTCAAAAAGGTGCCAACGCCTATATCCCCAAAGACGAACTGTTCAATATCGATGCCCACCTGGCCAATGCCATCAAAAGCCACCTGGCCGGCAAAAAAGAGGACAGCGCCTGGTTTTTTACACTGAAGCCTGTTTTTGACAAGGTGTTTGGTTCTGGATGGAAAGAGAAGGATAAACCGTTCTGGAATTCCATGGATGACCGGTACGGCCGATAACGCATCAACCACGGATTCGCATGAAATATCAAAAAGAGGATTGAAAACCCGCCCGGTCAATGGTAAATTGACAATCTGATTCCTTTTTAACGATTTGGAGACCCAATATGAACCGCTTCTGCTTGAGAATACCATATGTCATGATTATTGCCCTTCTGATTTTCGCCGGATGCGCGTCTGACCAGGAAAAAACAGAAAAATTCATCTCTGAAAGTCAGGCATATTACGACAGTGGAGAATACAGCAAAGCTGCCATCCAGATTAAAAATGCCCTTCAGCTGGCACCGGATTCAGCAGAATCCTATGACCTGCTCTCCAAAATCCAGCTGAAACTGGGCAATGCTCAGGAAGCCTTTAACGCATTTTTGAAAATCGAACAGCTGGAACCGGAGAACATTGAAAATAAAATCCGGATCGCCACCTTTCTGTTGCTGGGAAAAAACATTGAGGAAGCCAGAAAGCGGGTGGATGAAGTTCTTGAAAAAGACCCTGAAAACATTGAAGCCCTCTATCTCCATGCCGGTATCATCAGTAATCAGAAAGCCTCTCTTGAGGAAATTCAGCAGGTGTACAAAACCATTCTCGACATCGACAATCGTCAGGCAAAAGCCCACTCCATTCTGGCACGGCTGTCTGGATTCCAGCAGGACTTTGCCCAGGCTGAAACCCACTTGAAAACCGCAATTGCCCTTCAGCCGGAAAACAAAACCCATGACAAAACCCTGTATGGATTTTACATGGCCAGAAATCAGCTTGACGCGGCAGAAGCCGTCCTGAACAAGATGATCCAAAAGCATCCAGACGATGCGGAACCGTTGATTATCCTGAGCAATTTTTATGCATCAAACAATGATCTAGAAAAAGCTGAAGCGCTTCTTTTAAAAGCCATCGAGGTGAATCCCGAAGACCTGAACACATATATGGTGATGGCACGGTTCATGGCACGGCAGAATAAAACCCAGGCAGCACAATCCTATTTTGAAAGCGCTTTAAAAATCGAGCCGGATAATTTAAACCTCAAAACCACCTATGCCGACTTTCACCTGGCCAACAAAGAGATCCTGAAAGCTGAGGCCCTTGTAAATGAAATCCTGTCTGCCCGGCCGGACTTTTTACCCTCTAAAGTGCTTCAAGGACGGATTTTCGCTGCCAAAAAAGAATATGAAAAATCCATTGATCTTTTCAGATCACTGCTCAAAGATGACCCGGAATCTGAAACCCTGAATTTCCTGCTGGGCTCTGCCCTGTTTGAAAAAAACGATTTTGACCAAGCCAAACCGGTCCTGTCAAAAGCGCTGGAAAAAAATCCCGATCTGCAGCAGGCCCGGTTGATTCTTGCTGAAATCCAGTATCGGGAAGGTGATTTTGATCTTGCAGAAGACAATGTTTCAAAAATCCTGGTCAAATACCCGGATCACTATAATGCCAATATTGTTTTTGGCAATATCTCCATGGTCAAAGGCGATCTGGAGGGAGCCAAAGCCCTTTTCACCCGTTTGATCCAGCAGGAACCTGAAAATCCTGCCGCCTATTTCAGAATGGGACTGCTCAACCGCGCAGAAAAAAACCAGGAGGCTGCACTGAACCATTTCAACAAAGCCTTGGCCATCAACCCCAACCTGATGGATGTGTTCAGCAATATCATTGCCGTACACGTCAGTGAAAAGCAGTATGAAACCGCCATCGCACGGTGCGACAGCCACCTGGAAAAAATCAAAGCGTCTCCTGTTGCCGCATCAATTGTACTGAATCTCAAGGGGAACCTGTTTGTGGAGACTGGCAGACTGGATCAGGGAAAAGCCCTGTATGCACAATCCATTGAAAAAAACCCGGCCTATATCACACCCTACATGACGCTGGCCCGGCTGCTCACTGATGAGCAGGATTTCCCACAGGCTATCAAGGTTTACGCAGACCTGCTTGAACAACGCCCTGGCCTGGTGGCGCCGCATACCCTCCTGGGGACGTTATATGAACACCAGTCTGATTCTGAAAAAGCTGAGGCCCATTATGTCAAAGCCCTGGAAATTCAGCCGGACTATGTTCCGGCCATGAACAATCTTGCGTTTTTATATGCAGACCAGGACCGGAATTTGAACAAAGCCCTTGACCTTGCCCAGCAGGCAAAGGAAAAAGCAGGAGAATCTCTTGCCATTATTGATACACTGGGCTGGGTCTATTATAAAAAAGAGCTGTACGACAGTGCTGCCAGAGAATTTCTGACCTGTGTTGAAAAAGATCCGAAAAACCCGATTTTCCATTATCACCTGGGTCTGACCTATCATAAACAGGGTAAAATCGACCTGGCAAAAGCTTCCTTGAAAACCGCACTGGATCTGCAGGAAAATTTTCCCGGGGCTGACGAGGCAAAGTCTTTGCTGACCCGGCTTTAAATCAAACCCTGAACACGATACAAAAAACCGACAGGTGGTAAGGCCTGCCGGTTTTTTATTTTGAATTCAGTCTCCAGGGTTACGAATAGTCGTAAAATCCTTTTCCGGTTTTTCTGCCCAGCCAGCCAGCCTCAACATATTTTCTCAACAGGGGACAGGGCCGGTATTTTGAATCTTTGAAGCCTTCATACAGTGTTTCCATGATCGCCAGGCAGGTATCCAGGCCGATCAGATCTGCCAGGGCCAGCGGCCCCATGGGATGATTGGCTCCCAGCCGCATCACCGTATCAATATCTTCAGGTTTTCCAACGTTCTGATACAGACAGAATACCGCTTCATTGATCATGGGAAGTAAAATCCGATTGGCAATGAATCCTGGGTAGTCATTGGCCTGGGCCGGTGTCTTCCCAAAATTTTCACACAATTGCCATGTGATATCAAAAGTCTCTTTGGACGTGGCAAGGCCCATGATCACTTCCACCAGTTTCATCACCGGTACCGGATTCATGAAATGCATACCGATCACCTTGTCCGGGCGTGACGTCCGGGCTGCAATCCGGCCGATGGGGATCGAAGAGGTATTGGTGGCAAGGATCACGTCAGGGGGACAGATGTGATCCAGATCTTCAAAAATTTTGAATTTTAACTCTTCTTTTTCAACCGCTGCCTCAACCACAAAATCCATTGATGCCATCTCTTTTAATTCGGTTGTGGTACGGATTCTGGATAATATCGTGGTTTTATCTGCCTCAGTTATTTTCTGTCTGGCAACCATTCGCTCAAGATTCCGGGTAATCGCCGCAACCCCCTTGTCACAAAATTCTGCTTTGATATCGCTCATCAAAACCTCAAGCCCGCTGGCAGCAGCCACCTGGGCAATTCCGTTGCCCATCTGGCCGGAACCGATGACGCCGAACTGTTTTACTTTCATATCTGTGCCTCCTTGATTGAGTATTGTGTTGCGCGCCTGCTCGTGTCAGATGCCGCTCATGTCTGCACGTTCAAAACATTGTCATATCACCTGTTCACCACCAGCGCAACCGCTTCTCCACCACCCAGGCAAAGAGAGGCGACACCCACTTGAAGATCCTGCTTTTCCATCTCATGCAAAAGGGTGGTCAATACCCTGGCGCCACTGGCACCGATCGGATGCCCCAGGGCCACAGACCCGCCATTGACATTCACCTTTGCAGGGTCCAGCCCCAATACCGTATTGATCCCCACAGAACTGCCGGAAAACGCTTCATTGATTTCAAACAAGTCTACTTTGTCCATGGATATACCTTGTTTTTTCAGCACCCTGGGAATGGCATAAACAGGTGCCATCAGCACATATTTCATGTCAATTCCAAAAGCTGCCTGGGCTTCGATCCGGGCCAGAATTCTGCACCCCAGTTCTTTTGCCTTTTTCTCGTTCATCACGACCAGGGCAGCGGCACCGTCACTGATCACCGATGCATTCCCTGCGGTTCCCACGCCATCTTTTTTGAATGCCGGCTTCATGGCGGATAAAAACTCAAAAGAGGTCTCTTTGGGACATTCATCCGTATCAAACACCACCGTATTTTTCTTTGCATCCACAATGGTAATCGGCGCGATTTCATCAATGAACCGGCCTGAAGCAATGGCATTGAGCGCCCTTTCATAGGACTGTGCTGCAAATTCATCCTGGGCGGTTCTGGACACCTTCCATTTCTCAGAGCACAACTCATTGGACATTCCCATATGAAAATCATTGATCACATCCCACAGACCGTCGTGAACCATGTGATCCTCTATCCTTCCCGGACCCATGCGATGACCCCACCGGGCCTTGTCCATATAATACGGGGCCATGCTCATATTCTCCATGCCACCGGCCACCACCACCTGGGCATCTCCGGTCTGGACAGCCTGGGCCGCCAGCATTACGGCCTTCAGGGATGATCCACAGACCTTGTTCACGGTGATGGCGGCAACATCCCAGGCAAGCCCTGCCTTTACCGCTGCCAGTTTTGCCGGATTCTGGCCATATCCGCAGGG
>JAABSK010000109.1 GCA_011390435.1 Desulfobacteraceae bacterium
AAGGATCTTGAATTCCGGTCAATCAGGTTTTCTTCCAAAGCAGCCATGGCTGTGACCATTTTATACGTTGATGCCGGCGGGTATTCTGCCTGAATTGCTTTGTTGTTCATGGGTTTTCCCGGATCTGTCATCAGAACGTTCCATTTTTTTTCACTGATTCCGCCGATAAAATCATTTTGATCGAAACTGGGATTACTGGCCATGACCAGCACATCTCCATTTCCGGGATCAAGGGCGACAACCGCACCACTCATGCCTTCAATGAGCTGCTCAGCAAGCAGCTGCAGGTCCATGTCAAGTGTCAGGTGCAGATCCAGTCCTGCAACCGGTTCGACTGTTTTTAATATCTTAATGGTCCGGCCGTTGACATCTACCTCAACCTGGCGCCCCCCACGCTGGCCCTGAAGATATTCCTGAAAGCTTTTTTCGATTCCATACCTGCCAATCGCATCCCCTGCCCTGACCTTTGGATATTGACCGGTTTCAAGCTCATGGCTGTTGACCTGTCCGAGATATCCCAACAGATGCGCTGCCATTTTTTTATAGATATAATGCCGGGTCGGTTCAATGTCGATGACAATTCCGGGAAGATCAAATTTGTGAGATTCAACAATTGCCAGCTGATCCCTGCTGATGTTTTCCACCAGAAGAACCGGTTTGTAGAAGGCACCCCTGCCGGCCTGTGCCAGATTTTCTTTGAGGATATCCACTGGCATATCAATCAGCTCTGCCAGGCGGTCCAGGGTCTGGCTGACATTTCCGGCATCTTCCACAACAATGTTCAGATTGAATGCCGGCCGGTTATCCACCAGCAACCGGTGGTGCCGGTCAAAAATCAATCCACGCTGGGATGTAATGCTTTTAAGACGGACAGCATTTTTTTCAGAGAGCATCCGATATCGCTCTCCTTGAATGACCTGAAGGAAAACCAGCCGCAGAAACAGGACGGAAAACACAAAAAAAATACAGGCACTGGCCACAATGATGCGCTGCTTGAGCCATTCTCTGTCAGGATTTTTTGTGAATTCAGTCACAGGTCACCTTCAATCAGTTTTACCAGTTTTTTCTGCATGCTGCGGGTCATGACCTTCCAGATATCAAAAAGAACACTCAATATCCAGATTCCTGCTGGAATCAACAGCGTTCCCAGTACTGCCGAATAGATGAACATGGTCATGTCAATGGATGGCACGGTTGTGGTGTCGGAACGAATCAAAACGGAAAAGACAAACAACCCCTGCTGAATCAGCACGGAAACAAGGCTGATGATGACAATAAACACTCGGCTTTGCTTGAACAGAAACTGTTTTACCAGCTGGACAATCATAAATACCCACAGGTAGGAAAAGGTAAAATAAAAAAAGGGGACTCCAGAAAGGCTGTCCATGACGATCCCCATAAGACTTACAGCGACTGCTGTTGAAAAATGGGTGGAGATCAGACTTAAAAACAGGACAATGATCAGGAGCAGATCAAAGGTATATGGGAAAAAAGAAAACCCGGGCAGAATCACAGTCTGCAGTGTAATCAGAAAAAGGGTGGAAAAAATAAAAAACAATGCATTCAATGGTGATCCGCCTCAAAAACAGTTATCTGATTTTCTTTAGAACCAGCACCTCTTCGATTTTGTCAAAATTGACACTGGTTTCGATGGTTATCTCCTGAAACAGGTGGGAATGCACTTTGGTTACCTTCAGAATTTTTCCGATCTTCAGGCCTTTTGGAAAAACCTGGTCCAGACCTGAAGAAACGAGCATCTCGCCTTCATTGATCTTGTCTTTGCGCAAGGCATATTCAAAGGTGCACTGATCATCATTGTTGCCTTTTACAATCCCCCTGACGCGGGAATTCTGCACCAGTGCATCAACTGCAGAGTTCTGATCTGTGATCAGCAATACCCGTGAATGATTTTTTGCCACATTGATAATCTGGCCGACAATCCCTTCAGACACGACCACAGGACTGCCTTTGGTGAGTCCGTCATCTTTTCCCTTATCGATCATCACGGTTTTAAACCAGGGAGAAGGATCCCTGGCAATGATCTGAGCAGCCACATAGGTTTCTTCAACCCTGTCGGTGAACTCGACAAATTTTTTGAGTCGGAGATTTTCCTGCTCGATCTCTTCAAGCCGGTTTCGGATTTCAAGTGCCTGGCCCAGCTGTTTTTTCAGTTCCCGGTTTTCATCCACCGCACGCACGGACATAAAATACGTGCTCCAGATATTGTGAACCGAATTGATGGTACCGCTGACAGCCTGCTGGACAGGAGAGACAAAAAAGATGGCCACCCGTTCAATCCCCCCTACAGGAAGGGCTTCTTTGCTGGTCATGGTGATCACAAAGAACGTCAGCGCAATAAACAGCGCAACGCCGATTAAAATGAGCAGGTTTCGAGAAAACATTCGATCAGTTGATGACCACCTCTTTCAAAATATCAATGCTGTCAAGTACTTTGCCGCATCCCAGTGCAACGGTTGACAACGGATCATCCGTCACCACAATCGGCAGCCCGCTTTTCTCTTTTAACAGTTTGTCCAGATTTTTCAACAAGGCCCCACCACCGGTAAGGACAATACCTGAATCCACAATATCTGCTGCCAGTTCCGGTGGTGTCTGTTCAAGAGCGATACGCACGGTTTCCACAATGGCATCGATCTGTTCGGAGATCGCCACCCGAACCTCTTCAGAATCAATGGCCAGTATTTTGGGAATACCTGAAACAAGGTCCCGCCCCTTGACTTCGATTGTTTCAAGGTTTTCCAGATCCGGGTAGGCATTGCCAATCGTGGTCTTGATGATTTCAGCGGTGCGCTCACCAATGAGCAGGTTGTACTTGCGCTTGATATGCTGGCTGATCGAGGCATCCATTTTATCGCCGGCCACCCGCAAAGACCGGGTGTACACCACGCCTGCCAGAGAAATAACTGCCACTTCAGTGGTGCCGCCCCCGATATCCACCACCATGTTGCAGGTGGGTTCGGTGATGGGCAGGCCAGCCCCGATCGCAGCGGCCATTGGTTCTTCAATGAGAAACACTTCACGTGCCCCGGCAGATTCAGCAGATTCCCGCACAGCCCGTTTTTCAACCTGGGTGATACCAGAGGGCACGGCAATGACAATTCTCGGACGGACCAGTGCTTTCCGGTTGTTATGAACTTTGCGGATAAAATGCTTGAGCATCGCTTCAGTGACTTCAAAATCCGCAATCACACCATCCCTCATGGGACGGATTGCAACGATGTTGCCAGGAGTTCTGCCCAGCATTCGTTTGGCTTCAATCCCAACGGCAAGCACTTTACTTTTTGCCCGTTTATCTGTCCGGACCGCAACGACAGAAGGCTCACTTAATACGATTCCCTTTCCCTTGACATACACCAGTGTGTTTGCCGTGCCAAGATCAATAGCCAGATCGTTGGAGAACGCCCCAAGTAAAGTGTCTGTGATAAAGTTCATTTTACCTCTTTTCAAGATATATTTTAGATAAACTAAGGTTTAAAAACGAAAGACATATTAAATTGTATTTGCTAACAAACTTCGATTTTTTTTACAAGTTTAAAATCTGGTAACCCAAATAATTATAGGCCTGAACAGCAGATCAGGTCATGCAGCACCGGGCGGAAGGCCTTTATTTTTTCATTGGACCGTGACGGGTGCACCCGGTTGGTCAGCAGAATCACATTCAGACCGGTGAAAGGGTCCAGCCAGAAAGAGGTTCCAGTGAACCCAAGATGGCCAATGGTATGGGAAGAAAAACATCTTCCAGCAGAAGATCCATACGCTGCAGGGGTATCAAATCCTGCCACCCGATCAAATCCCTGATGTTTTTGCACAAACCCGGCCAGAATATCCGGATCAATGACCTGACTGGGGTTTTTCTGCAGGGCATCAAGAAGCTCACAGCACAACTGATAGACAGCAAAAGCATCACCGAACAAGCCAGCATGGCCTTCGATGCCGCCACAGGCCCAGGCATTGTCGTCATCCACCTCCCCTTTCAAGCACTTTTTCCGCCATGGACAGACCTGGGTGGCCACCAGTTTTGCACGCATTGCATGGGAAAGCGCTTCCTTTTTTCTCAGATCAATAAAAAAAAGATGCTCAATGGCCAGGGGACGATAAACCAGCTCTGTGACGGCCTGATCCAGACGCTGGCCGGCAACCGTTTCAACCACCCAGGCCAGGAGCATGAACCCAAGATCACTGTACAGCTGGCAGGTACCGACAGGATTTTCCAGCGGCTGGTTCAGCAGCAGGGATCTGAGCAGTTGCCGCGCCGGTTGCTGCGAGCTGGTCAGTGTTTCATAATATGGCTGGTATGCTGGATATCCAGATGTATGGCGAAGGAGCATATCAATGGTGATCTGTCCCTTGTCAGAAGCGGCAAACGGTTCAAGAACAGACGATACCGGCTGGTGCAGATCCAGTTTCCCCAGTTGAATCAGCTTGAGCGTCACCAGGGTGGTGGCCAATGGTTTGGTCAGTGACGCCAGGTCAAAAATACTGTCTTTTTCCATTGGCTGGCAGGTAAACAGGTCTGAACACCCAAAGGCCTTGTGGTAAACGATCTGTTTATTCTTTGCACACAGCAGCACGGCACCGGGAAAGACGTTCTGGTCAACTCCTGCCTGCATCATTTTGGTCAACGCCTGAGGGAAGTTCATGATTTCTGCTGTTCCCAGGACAGTCTGGAACGGGCAGTATCCATCACAACCATCCGGCCCATGGGCAGTGACAGGTTGGTCGGGCCATGGCCACAGGGCAGCCCGAATATCACTGGAACGCCTTGGCAGCAGAGGTGTTCATGGATAACTTCCAGAAGATCCGTGTCTGTGTCGCAATCTTCAAATGATCCGATGATCACCCCTTTAATGCCGTGAAAGACACCAGCCATGGTGAGCTGAGTCAGCATCCTGTCAATTTTGTAAACCGGCTCCCCAATGTCTTCAATAAAGACAACACTGCCAGTAAAATCCGGCTGGTATACCGTTCCGATCAAATGGGAGATGGTGGAAAGATTCCCTCCTTTAAGCCTCCCGGTGCACCTGCCGGCAGTGAGAATCCTGCTGTCTTTCAGGTCAAGGGAAAGCCGGGTGCCGGTGATCACCTGGTAAAATGAGTCCAGCGTCTCCTGTTGAGCAGTTGCCAGGCTGACCACATTGGGTCCATGGATGACTGAAATTCCTGCAAGATCGATCAAAGGCAGCAGCAATGCGGTGATGTCAGAATATCCGATAAACAGTTTCGGGTGGCGTTTGATCATATCCCAATCAATCAGATCCAGAATTTTCATGGCCCCGAACCCACCCCGCGCGCAGATAACGGCATCGATTTTTGGATCTGAAAACAGACGGTTGACAACCATTGCACGGTCCGCATCACTGCCGGACAGATAACGGTTGTGAAAAAATATTTCATCGGGAATATGGACTTTAAACCCCAGATCCGTTAACACATGGACACCCTGGTTGAAGCGTTCAGAATCAAACCGGGCTGAAGGGGCGCAGATCCCGATGCGGTCATTGGGTTTTAAAGCATTCATTTCAGACGGTTCCATTGGGTATGAATTGGATCTTATTTTGACAAATTTTGATAAAATTGCAATACTGCAGTGCATATTCGCATAAATAAAGGCAAAAACCATTGACCATACCGAAAATTCTTGCCCCGGCAGGAGACACGACCTCTTTTCTAGCAGCCATTGCAGCCGGTGCTGATGCTGTTTACTGCGGTCTTAAAATTTTTTCCGCCCGAATGGAAGCGGATAATTTCAGCGTTGACGAACTGGCAAGGCTTGCCTGCCTGGCAAAATCCCGTGGCATCCAGGTTTATGTGGCCCTGAACAGCATGATCAAAGAAGATGAACTGGAAAAGGTGTCTGGTATCCTGGGAAAGCTGTGCCGGTTTATTGATCCGGATGCGCTGATCATCCAGGATCTTTCTTTGGTTCCCCTGGCCCGGGCTGCCGGGTTTAAAGGAGAACTACATCTGTCCACCCTTGGCAACTGCACCTTTCCTGCCGGCCTGGCCACAGCAGCCAAACTGGACTTCACCCGGGTGGTGCTGCCCCGAGAGTTCACCATTGATGAAATCAAGGCCATGGCGCACAGCACTCCTGCAGGCATGGATCTTGAGGTGTTTGTTCACGGTGCCCTGTGTTACGCAGTATCCGGCAGGTGTTACTGGAGCTCCTGGTTTGGTGGAAAAAGTGCCCTTCGCGGCCGCTGTGTTCAACCCTGCAGGCGGATGTACGACCAGAAAGGACAGAAAAAACGCTTTTTTTCATGTATGGATTTTTCTGCAGATGTTCTGGTGAAAATTCTGAAACAGATTCCTCAGATTGCGGCATTGAAAATCGAGGGCAGAAAAAAATCCCCCCATTATGTGTATTATACCGTAAAAGCCTACCGGCTTCTGCGCGATGATCCCAAACGAAAAAATGAAGCCCTTGCTTACCTGAACTATGCCATGGGCCGGAAATTCACCCACTACAATCTTTTGACCCAGCGCAAAATGGACCCATTGGATCATCAGTCTGAAACCGCTTCCGGCCTGTTTGCCGGCCGCGTGCAGCATCCGGCAGAACCGTTCTTTGTCACCCGGGAAGCCCTGTTACCCAATGATCTGCTCCGTATTGGATTTGAAGATGACCCATTTCATGAAATTCAACGGGTCACCCGGGCAGTCCCCAAAAAAGGAAAATTTTATTTAAATAAAAAATCCCGGTTCAAGGTAAAAAAAGCCACCCCGGTCTATATTATTGACCGCAGGGGGTCAGCGCTTGAGGCAGAGCTGGCACCGCTTCAAACCGAACTTTCCGCCATTGAAACACCGCGTGTTCATCCAGTACAGACAGACAGAACCATCAAGCCATTGCCCCAGGCTGTTTTGCCAAAAAGCAACTGTCGAACCCTGGTACTTGCCAGGGGCAAAGCATCCCCTGCTGTTGATCGGTGTGAAACAGGGCTGTGGATGTCTGGTACCGGGTTTGCCGGGACAGGGTCGAACCGCAGCTGGCACTGGCTGGACCCACTGATTTTTCCGGAAGACGTTCCGCTATATGAAGCATGTATTTCCAGGCTGGTAAAAAAAGGAAGCAAACATTTTGTGATCAATGCACCATGGCAGCTGTCCTTGTTTGAAAACCCTTCCAGGCTCAGCATCTGGGCGGGTCCATTTTGCAATATCGGCAACAGCCAGGCTGTGGCACAATTGAAACAGGCCGGGTGTTCCGGTGTGATTGTCAGCCCTGAGCTGGATAAAAAAACCTTTTGTGAGCTGCCCAAAAACAGCCCGCTTCCTCTGGGTGCCGTACTTTACGGCAACTGGCCTCTGGCTGTCTCCAGAATTCTATCTTCCCAGATAAAACTGAACCAGCCGATCATCAGTCCCAAAGGAGAGGTCGCCTGGGCATCCAAACACCGAGGCAATTATTTTATTTACCCCAACTGGCACCTGGACCTCCGTCCGTCACAGAAGATTCTGGAAACCGCTGGATATTCCCTTTTTGTCCATATTTATGAAACCATTCCCCGGTCAGTGAAAATCAAAGACCGTCCCGGACTCTGGAACTGGAACCTGAAGCTGCTGTAACCGGATTTGACACATGAATTGAACAGTGCTGTCCGGTGACCAGCAAAGGATTGGTCACTGCCGCCTGAACCTGGTCAATGCAACTGCCGAACAAAAATTCGCTGATCCTGCCCTGCTGCTGAGCACCCATAATCACCAGTCCGTCATGGGGAATGTCATACATCATGGCCGCGGTACGTGACCGATCATAAAAATGCCAGTCCGGCATGATTGCATCTGGGCCATCATTCCGGTTAAAGATGTTTTGCACATCTGCATAGACAGTACTCCCAGGCTGATCTGTCAATGCAAAAACATTCAGAGGAAAACCGGTCAGCCCGGCCAGGTTGGCTCCCAGCTGCAACGGATCTGTCATGTCGGCTAAATGCTCTGTCTGCCCCAGGAAAACACAGATGCGTTTCCAGGGTCTGAACACCGGGCTGGTCATCAAGATTGGGAATGGTGCCTGATTGATCAGCCGACGCACTTTCAGGCCGATGTTTCCCGGTTTGAATTTTGAA
>JAABSK010000110.1 GCA_011390435.1 Desulfobacteraceae bacterium
TTCAAAGCCGTCCGAAGCGACGTTCCACCGCTGGAATCCATGGCATACAGCATGGATAAAAGGGTATCGGTTTCATCCACTGTCACGCTGCTGCCGCTGGTGGATTCAAACTTGACAGCATCTGCACTGGTACTGTTCTGGGTGCTGGAACTGTCACGGGTCACCCGGACATAACCGGAGGTTCCGGCATCAAAGGTAAATTCTCCAACTTCAACCCACTGGCCGGCATTTTTCTGCTGATTCAACCGCACGACAGAATCCCCGCCTGCGTGACGCACTGTGTATTTGGCATTGGTATCCCGGGTGCTGTAATAGGTATACCACACGTACACTTTATAGGTCCCGGCTGATGGAAGATCCGGCCGCCACGTGGCATAGTAACCGGTTCCGCTTGTGTATCGTGAGCTTCCCTGGTACTCATTGCTGGCACCGGATTCACCCCAGGAGCCATATTCCTGATAGGCTGAATTCCGGTTGTCAACAATAATGGCATCGGTCTCAACCTTGACAGGCAGCACACTCTGCCGGAGACCGGTATTGATCGAATAAAAACCAACATTTGCATAATCCAGCTCGATAATGGATCCTGCCACCGCAGCTTTGGCGGTTAATTCCCGTTTCCGGTAAAATGAAAACCAGTTGGCAAAATTCTGCAGATCTTCTGCATCGGTTGCAAACCTGACAAAATTCCCATCTTCATCATACCGCCCGGCCCGTGCCCAGTCTGGAACCACAGAAATCGCTTTATAGGTCAGTTCGCCATCTTCGACCCGGCCATCACTGTCTGCATCATCGAACAGATAATAATGGCGGCTGTTCAGTTTTCCATCACTATTGGTATCCACAAAATTGACCAGATACACACCTTCGCCAGCATCATGTACCCCATCTCCATCCAGATCATTCACAATAAAATAATGGGCATTTGATATCGCAATAGTGGTTGCACCAGGATCTCTGAACCGAACAGCATCTGCACTGTAGGTGCTGGCACCAGGCATATCCGGGTCAAGTTTGACATATTCTGTGCCATCGCCTGAAAAATCGAATGTTCCAATGGTATTCCATACGCCTTGTCCAGTTTGTTGATTAAAAGGACCGACCGTTGTAGCAGTACCGTTGTGGTAGACCTCATAAAAAACCGTTGTATCCCGGCTGCCATTGGATGTCCACGTGACATCAACCGCATAATTACCGGCAGATGGAAGCACAGGCGTCCACGTGACCCAGTCGTTGACTGCATCATTATTTGCGGATGTGAAATAATAATCAGCTCCAAAAAACTGATATGTCGTACTTGACCCTGAATCCCAGGCATTGGCGTTATTCAGTGTAAAGCCTGGGTCCTGGTTATCAACAATCACCCCTGGCAAGATTGTATAATAGGTCCCTGCCAGGTCAAACCTGGAACTGGTCGAACTGGTATTGTTGGGATTGGACCAGGGCTCAGCCGTGTCTGCATCACTTTTGTTCGGCCAGGGGATATAAAAGGCATTGGGATTGTAAAAAATCTTGTTGTACCCGGACCACTGGGATTTCCACTTGTTTTTAGCAGATAACTCATTGCCGCTGCTGTAGGCCCTGTCATTGTAATTGATATAAGCAGAATCCGGATAAAGATAATATTTCCCATCAAAAAGCCCGTCACTCTCATTTGTCATGAACTCCCAGTCCATACTGCCGGAGTTGTCCAGAACATACATGATATTGGAGGGAGCAGACTGGGCTTTGGTTTCCATGGGATCATCGCTGATATCCGCTGGACAGACCGCCGGAATCTGCGCGGGAAAAATGAAAACCAGCAAAAGAACAACAAGAGCAACACAGGCACTGCCTGTCCCTGTTTTTGTTCTACTGCAGCCGGTATTGCGTGTTGAATGCATATTCCCTCCTAAAACCGTTTTAAATATCCAATCTCGACGATGGCCTTTCCACTGTTCCATTCCGACAGACCGAAGGCTGCATATTCATAGAGCCGGGTTGACCCCATGTCCAGCGAACTGCCCCGCCTGACCCCTTTTGAAACAGCAGAATAAACAGTATCGGCAGACATCAGAGACACATCAGAATTATCACCTGCTGACCCATCATTGACCCAGTTTGATGCATTGAAAAAATCCAGGGTGTCGTCATTCATCCAGTCCAGTGTCGTATCTGCCGGAATCAGCTTAAACGTGTCTGTTTCCTGCTCAATCCGCTGGGCAGCCTCATACGCGCCTGCTTCAGCCTGGTAAAAATTGGTCTGGTAAATCTGCTCGTTTCTGACGATATTCAATTCCGTATTGCTGGTATTGATGGATGTGATTCCGATAATCGTCAGAACGGCCAGGACAAGCAGGGCTAAAACAATGGCTGATCCGTCTTCATTATTCATTTTTGAAAAATGCACTGTCATTTCATATGCTCCCCAATGGACCTGGTGATTTAAAGTGCTGCAAAACTGCTGAAGGCATAGCTGCTTCTCTGAATACCGGAAGGATCTGTCACCGTCACCCGGATCACTTTTGTATCATCACTGCCGTCTCCATTCATGTCTGTCTGGCTGATGATGGTCCAGGTGACGGTATAGCCATCCGGTGTGACCGCATTTCCATTAGCCAGATTATCAAAATCTTCCGTCATGAGCACTTCAATCTGGCCCTGGTTGAATTCCGAGGCTTCCGTGTGTTTCCTGGCAGTGGTATTTCCCTTTGTGGAAGAAACCTGCATGGTTGCAACCCCGAGAATACCAATGGCAAAAATGCCCATGGCCACCAGAACTTCCAGAATGGTAAATCCTTCAGCAGCTCCTGGCTGCCGGATTTTTAAAATGCTGTTTTTCCTTTGATCTGTCATCTCAACCCCATGTTTCTCAGATACACTGTTGTGGTCAGCGTCCGGGTGGCATTATCTGTATCCCGCACCAGTTCACTGGCACTTGTTGTGGCGGCAATGCTGATCTGGACAGAACGAATATCTGCCAGGGCAGCTGCTGGATTATTGTCTTCGTCCAGATAGGTCATGACCAGGTTCTGGATATTGTCTGCCATCACCTGGGCGCCGCTGCTGTTATAATCCACCGTGATCTGAGGTGCGGCAAAATCAAAGGCAACCGTCCTGAGATTTCCATCTTCATCGTCAACAGCACTGAAAGAGATTGATGTGGCAGTTGCCGCTGTGATGCCGGCACCATAATCATCCGGAAGGGGATTGAATCCAGCCATTCGCAGTTCCTGCTTCATTAAAAACATGGCTGCGCGGACACTTTGCTGCATTTCCAGAGCCTGTACCTGGGTGATGTGCTGATCCTGCTGCTGGATTCTTGATGAAACAATCAAGGCCACGATGATGCTGAAAACAGTAATGGCGACCAGCAGTTCCACAAGGGTAAATCCGGATGATGTGTGAATCTGTTTTTTCATTGCCAGGCACCTCCTGTCCACCGCCGTATTCTCACCAGTCCGGTGCTGAGGGTTCCCACAGCATAGGATGCATCTCGATAAAAAAGATACACAAACCCGCTGGGGCACGTTCCGCGGGGGTTGAACGTCAATACATTTGATCCGAAACTGACCCCGTCCGCTGGAAGCGCGCCTGCGCCCACGGTGGCATCCACAAGGGCGACTCCCCCGCCGAACCGGACTCCCGGTGCTGAGGTGGGCAGGTGAACCGTTTTTTCGATGGGGTTATCACCTGTGGCTGACCAGACATTATCCGGGCCTGGGCCGGAACAGATCAGGTACTGTTGAGTGCCTGGAACAAACACAATGGCCCAGTCCTGATTGGTGCGAATTGCCTGCATGCGCGTCTGCTGCATGTCTCCCATCAATTCCCTGGCAGCTTTCCGGATATTGTTTTCCGGATTGAACACAGATGGCAGAACAATGGCAGACACAATACCGACAATGGCGATCACCACCATCAGCTCAACAAGACTGAATCCACCCTGGCGGTTTTGGCCTGCTTTGCAAAATCGATCTGAAAATTTTGATTTATGGATCATCATCTGTCCCTTGGTTACCCGAATAAAGAATGCAAAATATATGCAACCATTCAACATCCATTTAAATATATGTTGATATCACCTCTCATCACGACAGGCACCGCTTTAAAAAAATCATGCCAGCCAGAAAAGCAACCGACCGGTTCCTGCTGAAACTGACCGTTGCCTGCCATCACCTGTGAAATATCACCAAAATGCGGAAACTTCACCATAAACATGTATCAATGCCCTTGTATCCCAATGGCACAGCAAGTCAGACCTTAAGGTTTTTATTTGCCTCCATATCAAACCACATGGCAAACAGGGAAAACTGGCTTGCACTCATAAAAGAGAACATTGCTGCCAGGGCATTGATCGCGGGGATATGGCCGGTCAGGTACCACATGACAAACACCCGTAAAAACAGCAGAATGGTACATCCCCCAAAAAAACCCCCTAAAAAATAAAAGAACACCAGTGGATGGAAATCCCGGATAATATACTTTTCTTTCATCCGCCAAAAAAACAACTTTGTCAACAGCCACCCAATGGTGAAGATCACTTTATGAATCCGGATGCCGGATTTTTCTCCGATATTGTATACCGGTTCAACAGGCACATCTGTTACCTTTAAATTTTCCACATTCAGGCGGACAAGGATATCGTTGGGCTGGCCATAGCGCTTGTACATCTTGTCCCAGTCAATCGTGTGCAGGGCTTTTTTGTTGATCACGGTGTATCCGGACTGCGAATCGGCAATGTTCCAGTATCCAGAAGTAATTTTGGTCATCAGAGAAAGAAAACTGTTTCCAAGATAGCGAACGGTGGGAATTTTTCTGAATGCCTCTCCAGTAAACAGCCGGTTTCCTTTTGAATAATCGGCACGCCCTGTGGCCACCGGTTCCAGAAGTGCCGGCAGATCTTCCGGGTTCATCTGCCCGTCTCCTGCCATGACAACCGCCATATCCATTCCATTGTCCCTGGCCCATTTGTATCCGCTGGCAATGGCCCCGCCAACTCCCTGGTTTTCTGTGTGTTGAATCAGGTTAACTTTGGGAAACGCCGGCTGCAGGGTTTGAATTTTCTCAACAGTGGCATCGGTGCTTACATCATCGATCAATACCAGAGCATCAACATAGGCAGGCATGGTTGCAACTACTTTTTCAATCTGAGTTTCTTCGTTGTAACAGGGAATCACCGCACAAACTGTCTGGCTATGGTACATGGTTGCTCCGTTTCTGGTTAATACATTTCATTTCAGCTCTCTTCCGGACCGGCCTCATGCTGCCCGAATGGCCCGGGTAATCCAGGAGATCTGTTCATCTGACAAATAGGGATGCATGGGAATGCTTAAAACGGTCTGACAAATCATTTCTGCAACCGGAAAATCCCCTTTTTTACCCCCCAGACGCTCAAAGGCTTTTTGCAGATGGAGCGGCGTTGGATAATAAACTGCATAGGGAATATCATGATGATCAAAAGCAGCCTTCAATCGGCTGCGATCTGATGATAAAAAAGAAAACTGGGCCCACGCACTGGTAAAATCATGGGGAATCTTCTGGCACTGCACCGTCGCATTGATATCGTTTTGATATGCAGCTGCAATGTCCGCTCTTTTGGCCAGTTCACCTGAGAAAAGTGATAATTTTTCAATCAGAATAGCGGCTTGAAGGGTATCCAGCCGGCCATTGATCCCCAGGCGCACATTATCATATTTATGCATTCCTTTTCCATGAACCCGGATGGAAACCAGTTTTTCTTTCAATGCATCCTGATCGGTAAAAACCGCACCACCATCACCATAGCACCCCAATGGTTTTGCCGGAAAAAAACTGGTGGCACAAAGATCAGCCATGGTGCATGCCATTTGCCCATTCATCCGGGAACCAAGGCTCTGAGCCCCGTCAGCAATCACTGACAGTCCGTGCATATCTGCAATCTGACGGATCTGTTCATAATCTGCCGGAAGTCCGAAGATATCCACCGGAATGATACACTTGGGGGTTAAGCGAGTCGGGCTCTCTGTTTTCGGCTTGTTCCTGATCCGGTTAATGGCCTGATCAAGCCGGACCGGATCAAGGGTCCAGGTTTGATCGTCAACATCAACAAAAACAGGTACCGCTCCCAGAAGACAGACAACTTCTGCAGTGGCAACAAAGGTAAACGGTGTTGTAAAAACCGCATCCCCCGGCCCGACTCCCAGCGCCATAAGCGCCATGAGAAGTGCATCTGTTCCGCTGGCACAGGTGATCACATGACGCGACCCGGTAAATGCCTGCAATTGGCTTTCAAGCTCAAATACCTCAGGCCCCATAATAAACTGTCCATGGGTCATCACCTGATCCATAGCCTCCCGGATCTTCTGGCCGATGATCTGCTGCTGAGCCTTTAAATCAACAAATTGGATTTTTTCCATCATCGTGTCCGTTCTTTACCAGGCGGATTTCAATTCCCGATATCCTGCCGTGCCTTTCGTCAGTTTTTCCGGCAAAGGATCATTTTCGTTAATATCCAGACAGATCAGCTGGTTGTCCGATGTTTCCCGATATCGCAATCCAGTTTCCGGACAGACATACGCTCCGCCAGCATCTGGTTTTTCCAGTTTATGGCCATGCCGGGAAACCCAGGCAACTTTTCTGGCCGGGCATCCTTGAACCAGCGCATAGTCTGAAACATTTCGCGTCACCACTGCCCCGGCAGCAACAAAGGCATACCGACCGACTGTCACACCGCAGACAAGGGTTGCATTGGCCCCGATGGTGGCCCCTTTTCTGATCCATGTTTTTTCATACAGATGCCTGCGGTTGATTTCCGACCGGGGATTGGAAACGTTGGTCATCACGCAGGACGGCCCAAGAAAAACATCGTCTTCAATGTCAACCCCGTCATAGACTGAAACATTGTTCTGAATCTTGACATTGTTTCCAATGGTAACGCCTCCTGAAATGCAGACATTCTGGCCAAGGGTGCAGTTTTTTCCAATCACCGCACCGGACAGAACATGGGAAAAGTGCCAGATGCACGTCCCAGTTCCAATGGTGACCCCCTCATCCACATATGCAGATCCATGAACAAACACTGTCTTATCCATTAACGCAACCCTGATTCTTTTATTTTCCCTGCCCGCGCTGTAAAAACGGGTGTACCATTGCCTTGTTTTTGATTCCCGGCGTACTGCTGCGTATGGAAGAGACCAGATTCAATGACGGTCTGGCATCTTCAATACCATACCCCTGACCGGAAATGATATCCTGATACACCAGGGTGTGCAGATCGGTAAACCCGCCTGAAAATTCGATCTCAGATCCATCAACGGTAATGGACCTGAAGGTGGGAACCCCCTTTTTCACGACGGCTTCAGGCAGATCCGTACGATCAACAGACAAAAACCATTTGACATTTGCTTTTTCAAGCTCGATAAAACCGGCCATCTGGCGGTTGTTGGCCACATGAACCTCCTGATATTGAACAGGACCGAACAGCCAGATGAGCATGTCAAAAAAATGGATGCCGATATTGGTGGCGATCCCGCCGGATTTGGCGATATCCCCCTTCCAGGAAGTAAAATACCATTTTCCCCTGGACGTAATATAACTTAAATCAATATCATATTTTCGCGATTGCCCTTCTGCCTCTATTTTTCGTTTCAATTCAATGATCGATGGATGGACCCTCAGCTGAAGGACATTGTACACCCTGTTTCCGGTCTCTTCTTCCATCAGGGAGATGGCATCCAGATTCCAGGGATTGAGAACCAGTGGCTTTTCACATATCGCATCAGCGCCGATTCTCAAGGCAAACCGCATATGGGCATCATGTAGATAGTTGGGCGAACAGATACTCACATAATCGATTTTGTAATGATCCCCTTTTCGCCTGAGTTTTTCCGCATGCCGGTCAAAACGCTCAAATTCGGTGAAAAAGGAGACATCATAGGAGAAACTGTCAAGAATGCCGACAGAATCAGATTTATCCAGCGCTGCCACCAGCGTGTTCTGAGTATCCTTGATGGCTTTTAAATGTTTGGGTGCCACATATCCGGCAGCGCCAACCAGGGCAAAATTTTTGTTCAATTTGTCACCACCTTTTAAAATCCGTGTTTTATCTGTCAGAAAA
>JAABSK010000111.1 GCA_011390435.1 Desulfobacteraceae bacterium
CCCCATCAATCAGATCAAGCCCTTCCGGATCATTATGGTGCAAAGCTGTTCAGGTTCCCGCAGACCGCAGACACCCTCAAGGTTTTTATGAGCACCCTGCCGCAGGGAACCGATGTGAAGCTGGCTGTCTCCATTGCAGGGTCAAACCGGGCCTCACTGGAACAGATGGAAAACGATACCGCCGTATTAAACGGATTGCTGGGCCACTCTTTATACCTTGCCATTGTAAATACAGGGTCCTTTGTATCACATGTTTATTCGTTTGCTGTTGAAGATATCACCCGTGTTCCAGCGGATTTTGACAACAATCGAATCATTGATCTTAGCGATATGACTCTGGTATTTGAGATTCTGACCGCAGCATCCCCTGAGCCACAGATTCACCTGCCGTCTGACGTGGATGACAATCAGAAAATCACCATCATCGACAGCATCTATCTTTTGCAGAAAATGAGTCTGGATCGCCAGTGACCAAAATGAGTTTCATTATCGCGTTGTCGCAGATGACGGGTTTTAATTGACAAAAGTTTGGTTTTTATCTAGTATCAAATTTACGCTAAATTCCGTGGAGTCCTGCAGCTGTAGGATGGAGAATGGATGAATGGACGGAAAGCACTCGTGAAACAAGGGGGTGAAAATGAGACTTGAGAAAAATTTTTCCACAGCTTTGTGTGCAATATTTTTGCTGGTGGCTTTGCTTGGTATCGGTGTTGATCTGTCATGGGCCTTTTCAGTAGATGTAAAAAAACTATATTATAAAGATTACGCGAATCCAACAACGATGAACCGAATGGTGGATTATGATTTTTCTGAAGGCACGCTGACAGATGGAATGATCGGGATTCCAGACGGATCTGTTGTCAAATCATCTGATGACACAGGTATTTCATATGTTCTGGCCCCTGCCCCAGAAGAAGGGAATGATACGATTCTGTCGCTTGATACGGCAACGTCCAAAGCAACGCTGACCACCGGTAGTGAGGGGGTCTGTATCATCAACGCGATCCCGAAACCGCCAGCTGCTCAGACAATACCGCTGCAATGGGAGTATGCGGTCCGGTTTGCTGGGTTTACGGGAATTGCAGATACCGCAAAGGAATATCAAACGGAAATCGGTTTGGGGTCAATGACGCCCACTGTTGCCCAGCCGGAACTGTCCGTTCTCTGGGCAGCCGGGAATACCGGTTGGGAACTGGTGGTTCAGGCGGCTGTTCGAGATGAGTCCACCGATCAGACAATATGGTCGCAGGCAGGTTCGCCAATTACCGGTGTTGACCCGGCCACTGCAACGATTGATTTGAGAATCATATCAGCACAGTCCGGATCAATGCCTGATACCTTTAATATTACCTTTGCGTTCAGCCTGGATTTTGGAACATCCTGGACAACGATCGGTGTTTATACCATCAGTTCACCCCAACCGCCTGTTCCCGGGTTTCCGGCACTGTTCCCGTACATATGGATGAATATGCAAAATACCGACAGTGCGTCCAGTCTGTCTTTTACCGGAGCAGTAGCATTGGCCGGGCCTGATTATCCAGCCACTTCTGTTGACGGGGTTCTGGTGGAATTGACAAGTGATTCTGCGATCAATACGTTAACAGGTGACGATGGAACTTTTGTGCTAAACGGGATTCCATCCGGCCAGGCAGTTTCCTTGAAATTAAGCAAATCAGGATATACCCCGGTTTATACCGCTACGTTCAATTCCACCCAGGATATGACAGCGCTTCATCCCTACGCCTTTTCTCCTGAAAGCCAGCTGGCTGCCTGGAATGTGACCACTGGAAAAGGAGCGATTGTCGGTCGGATTCTGGACCAAAATGGGGCGGGTTTGTCTGGTGCGGTCGTCAGCGTTTCCAGTCAGCAGAGCCAGGATTATACCATCTGTTACGATGAAGCCTGCACTGTTTCGCTTACTTCCACACAGACAGGCGGCCGTTATTTTGTGATGAATGTGGAAGACAATGATGGTGTGATGATAACCGCTCAAAAGACGGGATTAAGTTTTAATCCTCTATTTTTCAAGACACATTCCAATGGGATCAGTCAGGGCATCATGCGAGGGGAGATCAATGCAGAAAAAGCTGCTCTGGAATCTGCATTTGCAGCAGCCATGACAGCATATAATGCCCAAAATCTGGCGGATTTCATGTCTTTTGTGTCGGAAAATTTTCTGGATGAGGGCGAGGATAAAGCCGACTTTCAGTCTGAAATCGCCGCAGACATGGCTGAAGTACCGTTTCAACCCCAGACGTATGAGATTCTTTCAACCGTTATTAGCGCGGATAAAGGCACGATGCGTTTGATATGGGATAATATCGAAACGGAAACTCTTTTTTTCATCAAAGAAGGGACTGAATGGAAGCTTTATGGCAACCAGCTTTATTATGGGGCATTTGCCCATTCAGGATGGCAGGCAGACACCAGTGCCACTGATCAGTACTGGGTCAATATCGTACTTGAAGATCCGGACAACTCGATTATCCAGGTACATGCAAGCGGTCCAGGTTTGCCGGGTGAAGGGGTTTATCTTAATCATGATGAAAATCAGGGGCATTGGGTGTCTTTTGCAACAGGCCCCGGCCAGCAGGATAAAAATCCAAAATTCGGTCAGACAGCTCCGCTTTTACCTCTGGTTTATACCCTGACCATTGATGACGCGGGTTCGACGGGAATGCTCCAGTCTGTACAAACCCTTACCGTCCAAGGCTTCCAGACTTCGGTGTGGGCACAGAATATTTTTCCGGCAAACGGCGCACGGATCGCCAGCGATGCTTTGATCTTTTCCTGGGATGCGATTCCACAAGGGTATCAAATGGGGGTCGAGCTGGAAGCCCATGATGGGACAAGGATCTGGGAACGGTATCGTTTTACGGGAACCACTGCAGCTTATGATGGTCCGGTGCTTGCCGATGGCGACTACCGATATCATTTGACTGTACGGGACAGCGATGGCAACTATTCTTTGGTGACCACCGAGTTTACCATCGGTGAAACCATAACGCCTGAAATTGTAAATTTTAATCGGTTTCAGGTTACAAGCAGCGGTGCGTTTGATGATGATCATCCAGACTGGAGCCCGGACGGTGCAACCCTTGTTTTTGAGTCCAGCCGCAGTGGAAATTATAATATCTGGACGGTGCACCCCGATGGAACCGGTTTGATCAACCTTACCGGATTAACAGGTGGTCTCCATGCACTGTATCCGTCCTGGAGCCCGGATGGGTCAAAGATTGCTTATATTGTTAAAGATACTGCCGATGGTGGGTGGGCACGATATTCTCTTTACACCATGAATGCAAATGGCGCATCTCAGACTCTGAGACCATTGCCGCCTGGAACCAGCCAGGATCCTGGAGATACCTTCTGGGAATCTGAAATAAAGTTTACTGCCTGGAAGGATGCGAATCATATTCTATTTGTGTCATATGGACCGGATGGCGGGTCATTCAAAATTTATCAGTATGATTTAGCGAACAATACAGTAGTCAATGTTACTCCTTCCAATGAAGCAAACCCTTTGGGCGACATATACAGGATTTTCCAGCACCGGAATTCCGGCCGCCTGGTGTATGATCGATGGCCCATTGGTGTTCAAACTTTTACGCCGGGCGTGGGAAACTATTCTGTTGTAGAGCTCCCCGGGTCTGACCAAGGGGAGACCCCTGCCATGCCAGCCTTGAATCCAGATGGAACAAAAGTGGCGATTGTAAAGGATCTGTACGAAGATGATTCAAATATCGCTGTCTATGATATTCAGAACAGCGGACTCCAGATCAACCAGACTCCCCAAAAGGATCGCTGGCCAGTCTGGAGCCCTGATGGGAAGTATCTGGCAATTGTTTCCGGGCCTGAATTTCCAGATAAGCGCGGCAGCATCTGGTTATTGACGGTTGAGCCGGCACTGCCTGGAGATATAAACGGTGATGGCAACGTGGATATGGCAGATGCACTGCTGGCAGCCAAAGCACTTGCTGGAATCACACCAGACGGGGTTCGCAGTGATTATCTCATTTCCGGTGCTGACGTTAATGGTGACGGTAAGATTGGTTTGCATGAGATGATCTATATTTTGAAGAATATTTAAATAAAAAACGATTTTAACACTGGTGCTATGGGCTATACTGATGCGGTTTTAACAGGCAGCTGTCCGCAGTAACACAGCGCCGTAAATATAGAACCATACTGAGACAAGGAGAAAGAAACAGATGAGATTGATGAAGTTTTTTGTGCTGATGAGTTGTGTGTTTTTATTGTTACCACTGAATATAAGCCTGGCAAATGAAGTGGTGGTGTACACCTCGGTCGACCAGGTATTCAGTGAACCTGTACTGAAAATGTTTGAAGAAAAAACTGGAATTAAAATGCGGCCGTTGTTTGATGTTGAGGCATCTAAAACCGTGGGTCTGGTAAACCGGCTGATTGCAGAAAAAAAACGGCCCAAGGCAGATGTGTTCTGGAATTTTGAAGTCAGCCGGACCATTCAGCTTAAAAATATGGATGTTCTGGCTCCGTATCAATCACCCCACTGGGCAGATTTTCCCGATACGTTCAAGGACAAGGACTTTTACTGGACAGGATTCGGCGCCAGGGCAAGGGTGCTGATCTGGAATACAAATCTGCTGAAAGAAAGTGATTTGCCCGCATCTATTTTTGATCTGACCCAGCCAGCCTGGACAAAACGCTTTACCATGGCGTACCCGCTGTTCGGCACCACCAATATGCATGTGGCAGCATTATATTCTTTTATCGGCCGGGAGAAAACTGAAGCATATTTAAATGGACTGGTTCAAAATCAGGTGGTGGTGGTGAACGGTAATTCCGTCACCCGGGACCTGGTGGTGGAAGGCAAGCTTCCCATCGGGTTTACCGATACAGATGATGCCAATGTGGCGATTGTAAAAGGAGAGCCGGTTAAAATGTATTTTCCGGATAAAGAGGGGATTGGTACCCTGCTGATTCCCAGTACTGTGGCACTGATAAAAGGCGGTCCCAATCCTGAAAACGGGAAAAAGGTGATCGATTTCCTGCTTTCTCCGGAAATTGAAAGCCTTCTGGCCTTTAGTGAATCTGCACAGATTCCGTTGCGCAGCGGGGTGAAAAAACCGGATCATATGGTGGATATTGCAGATATAAAGGCGATGGATGTGGATTACGAAGAGATCGCCAAGCACCTTGAAGAGGCCTCTAAATTCTGTCAAGAACTTTTTGTCCGATAGCCAGAAAAGGGAGAAATAGATTGCGGCAGTCGATAAATACACGATATCTTTTGTTTATCGTACTGCCGTTTGCGATATTTATCCTGGCCCCGATTTTATTTTTATTCAAGGAAAGCCTTCTGGACGATGCCGGCCAGCTCACCGTTGAAAATTTAAAAATACTGGGGGCCACTTCCAGGCAATTGGGGTTGATGAAAACCAGCCTGTTGCTGGCAGGTTTTACCAGTCTGAGTTCACTGATTATCGGTGTACCCCTGGCTTTTGTGCTTCATCGAACCGATATCTGGGGGAAAAAATTTCTCACCATTGCCTGTTTGCTGCCGCTGCTGATGCCACCTTATATTCAGGCCCTTGTATGGACCAGTTTGTCTGTACCGTTTATCCATACCTTACCCGGTGCTGTTTTTGTTTTTACCCTCTCTTTTTTCCCTTTTGTGACCATTATTACCGGATCAGGGCTGCATTCGGTAGATGCATCTGTTGAAGAAGCCGCACTGATGGCACGGGGCAGGGTGGCAACTTTCATCAAAGTCACGCTGCCGTTGATCATGCCCCATATCATGGCTGGGGCGATTATTGTGTTTGTGTTCACCATTATTAATTTTGAAGTGCCGGATATTTTAAGAATCATGGTTTATCCAGTGGAGATATTTATTCATTTCAGTGCGTATTATGATGAAAAGACCGCCACATTGCTTTCTACGCCCTTGATTTGTCTGACCCTGGTATTGATCTGGGGTCAGATGGTCTACATGAAAAACAGACCCTATGTTGTCATGGCCACAGCACCCCTTTATGGCCGGACCGTGTTTTCACTGAACCGGTTGCGCCTGCCGTTTTTTTTTATGGTTTTTGTTTTGATCGGGGTTGCTGTTTTTATTCCATTGGGGTTTTTACTTAAAGGCGGCAGCATTGAAAATTATCTAACGGTCTTTGAAAATGCCAAAAACCATATTTTTTACAGTATCATGATTGCTTTTTTCAGCGCTTTGATCATGACGGGATTTTCTTTTGTGGTGTCGTATTATCTGGTACGAACCACCGGAATGCTGAGCAGGGTGCTTGATTACATTGTCCAGCTGTCCTTTGGCGTGCCATCCATCGTGCTGGGAATCGGTCTGATTCATGTATGGAACCGTGAATGGAGTGACAGTATTTACGGATCTTCCTGGATATTGATTTTTGCTTTTGTATCCGGATACAGCCCCTTTGTGATCAAGGTAATATCTGCAAAAATTTATCAAATTCATACACAATGGGAAGAGGCAGCTTTTCTGGGAACCGGCAGCCGGATAAAAACACTGATACATATTGTTCTCCCGCTTTCCCTGCCGGGGATTATCGCAGGATTTTTTATCGGGTTTGTCTTGTCGCTGTTTAATCTGGGGACAGCGCTGCTGGTGATACCGCCGGGCAAAGGAAGCCTGCCTATCAGTATCTACAATTTCATGCACTATGGTGCCATGGATGCTGTTTACGCCCAGAGTGTGATCCTTATTGCCATTGCTGTGAGTGTTGGTGCATTGTTGTATCCATTATATATATACGCAAACAGATATGAGGCATCAAAAATATGATTGAAGTGATGAATCTTTCGCTAAAGACCGCTCACCAGACACTGCTGCAGGATGTAAGTCTTTCCGTAGCCCAGGCAGAGATCCTGGGTCTGATTGGTGCATCAGGCTCAGGCAAAACATCGTTGCTGCGGGCCATTGCTGGCCTGAATAGGCCCAGTGCCGGTGAAATCCGGTTGTCAGGACGGCAGGTCAGTCATGCAGATCAGATGGTACAGCCGTTTGATCGCAAAGTTTCCATGGTTTTTCAATCTCTGGCCCTGTGGCCTCATATGACTGCCAGAAAACACCTGGAATTTGTCGTTGAAAAATCTGAGTTTGCAGATAAAATTAAACGCGATGAACACATTGAATCCCTTTTTAATATGATGCACCTGAACGGCTATCAGAATCGATATCCATCAGAGCTGTCCGGAGGAGAGCAGCAGCGCCTTGCAATTGCCAGGGCCATGGCATCCAGCCCAAAATATCTGCTGATGGATGAGCCGTTCAGCAGCCTGGACGACGTATTGCGCACAGAGCTGCTTGACATCACACTGTCCCTTCGGCGCAGACGTCAAATAACGATTATCTATGTTACCCACAATATTGATGAAGCAATATATCTGGCGGACAGGATCAGTATCATGAGCAGGGGAAGGGTGGTGCATCAACTGGAAAACAAAAAAGAGTTTACACGAGAACAGATTCTTCACTATATGAGGAGAAATCATGGAAAAAGTTAGATGTTTTTTTCTCACGGCTCTTTTTGTGCTTCGCATGACTGGAGTGGCAGGCGCTTCTGAATTTTCAACATGGGAAGGGTTTGAAACAGACAAGCTGGCGTCTATCTGGCTGATTCAGCGCTTTGTATCGCCAGGTGCGGATATTGTGCTTTATCCTAAAGGGAAAAATCCGGATAAAGGGGTACAGTTTGATACCCCATATTCCAAAATCAGTCGAAGGTTTAACCAGTCGACATTTGAGTCTCTTATCGATTACTACCGGATCGATGACCCGAAACTGAAGGCTATTGGAAAGCTGATTCACGATATTGAAATTAATGTCTGGGAGAAAAAAATGTATCAAAAAACCATGGAAATGGATTTGTTTTTTATGGATCTTTTAAGCGATTCGCTTGAAGATACAGTGATTCTTCACAGATCCAGCAAGTATTTTGACCGATTATATGACGAGTTGACCGACGAGTTGGAGCTGAACTAAAAAAACACTTGTTTTGACTTTTTTTTTGATTTATTCTGCCAAAAAAGTGATGGTCCACT
>JAABSK010000112.1 GCA_011390435.1 Desulfobacteraceae bacterium
AATCTTGATATGGAAACCCTGCTGGCCAGCATGATGATTGCTAAATACGGTGGAATTGTGGTGATGAGCGATTTCTCTACTGAATCCTTATTCCCGCTGCTGCTGGAAAGACTCAATATCTTTACCGATCCCCAGCGGCCGATGACAGTGACCGAAGGCATTTTTGAAATCGGAAATCCAGATGAAAATTCTCCGGTTCTGGTAACCACCAACTTTGCCCTGACCTACTTTATTGTCTCCGGTGAAATCGAAGCCAGTAAAGTTCCTGCATGGCTGCTGATCAAAGACTCTGAAGGTCTTTCTGTTCTGACTGCCTGGGCCGCCGGTAAATTTGGCGGTGATGACGTTGGCTTGTTTGTCAAAAAGAGCGGTATCATGGACAAGGTCAAACACACTGAATTGATTATTCCAGGATATGCTGCTGCGATTGCAGGTGATATCGAAGAAGAACTTCCCGGATGGACCATCACGGTCGGGCCACGGGAAGCAGCCCATCTGCCGGCGTTCCTGAAGAACAGATAAGTTTTCAAAAAAAGCCAGGGCAGTCAACCGCCCTGGCACCAATTAACATTTAACGATTAGAAGGAAGAAAACATGATACTTTTTGGTGAAAGTCTGAATGTCATTTCCCGAGTCATTGGAAAAGAATTCAAAGAAGCCGATCCAGCCAAACGTAATCCCGTACCCATCCAGGAAGAAGTTGTCCGCCAAAAAGAACTGGGCATGGATTATATCGATATCAATCTGGGCCCGGCCAAAAAGTTCGGCACCGAACTGATGCCATGGGTTGTCAATGTGGTTCAGGAAGCGGTTCCTGGAATGCCCCTGCTGCTTGATACGTCAAATATTGATGCCATTGAAGCCGGTCTGAAAGTATGTAAGCCTGCTGACAAACCCCACATCATCAACTCGATCATGGCACGGCCTGAACGATATGAAAAAATGGTTCCCCTGGCAGCCCAGTATGATGCTGACTTCGTCGCCCTGATGTGGGGTCCTGACGGCCTGCCCAGAGATGAAAATGAACGGGCTGCCCTGGCTGTTGAACTGATTTACTTTGCCAATGAAGCCGGCGTCGCTAATGAGAGAATCTGGGTAGACGGAATTGTCACTCCGGTCAATATCCAGCAGCAGCAGCTCATGAGCCTGATGAACTTCCAGATGATGCTTGAGGATATTGCACCAGGTGCGAAATCCACCTGCGGTCTTTCCAATATTTCAAACGGACCTCCAGAACACCTTCGTGGCATCTTGAACCGTACCTACATGGTCATGCTTGAAAAATACGGTATGAAATCCGTGATTTCCGATCCTCTGGATACAAAACTGACCGCGATTGCAAAAGGACAGCGTCAGGATATCGTGGATCTTATTTATGGTATGATGGACGGAAACGAACCTGATATCGCCAGCCTGGACAAAGAACTCCAGGACTATGCAAAAACATATAAAGTCATTATGGGTGAAACACTTTACTCAGATTCCTGGCTTGAAATATAGTTTTCATTCTATTGCCCCTCTTAAAAGCTCCTGGTTATTTTCTTCAGGAGCTTTTTTTATGTTTATTCCGTTCATTTTTCCTTTAATTCCAGTTTAAATGTCTTATATTGGATTAATTACAATGAAAACCCAAAGGAAACCATTGTGGAAGATAATAAAACAACAGATGTCTGGTATTATATCATTGTCCAGAACCCGGGAGCAGATGAAAAACTGGTTGCCTTTAGCGACACTGAAACAGATGAATCTTTTGTACCGGCGTTCAAAACCAAAAATGATGCAGAAGCATGCTTTGCGCTGATGCCCAAAGATATTTTCAGCAAAACCTATGAAGCCCAGGCCATCATCAAAGAGGATCTGCTGGCTGCAGCAAAAACAGAAGCAGATATCATCTATTTACTGGATGAGACCGGAACCATTTTAAAACCCTTAAATTAGGAGCCTGACATTGAGTTTAAAACTGGCTGTCGGCGGCAAGGGCGGTGTAGGCAAAACCACGATCACGTCACTGATCGCCCGCGCGATTGCTGCTTTAAATACTGAAACAACGGTGATTGCCATTGATGCAGATCCTGTGGCCAATCTTGCGGCAGGACTGGGAATTGATGAGAGCCACCCGATCACGCCGATTGCTGAACTGTCCGATCTGATTGCAGAGCGGACAGGTGCGCAGCCTGGAACCATGGGTGGCTTTTTTACACTCAACCCCAAAGTGGATGATATCCCGGATCGATTTTCCATTGAAAAGGATGGTGTCAAACTGCTGGTCATGGGCACGGTCCAGCAGGGCGGTTCCGGGTGCATCTGCCCTGAAGCAACCATTTTAAAAGCCCTGATGAATCATCTGGTCCTGGCCAGAAATGAAGTGGTGGTCATGGACATGGAAGCTGGGGTCGAGCATCTTGGCAGGGCCACATCCGGGTCTGTGGATGCCCTGATCGTTGTTGTCAATCCTGGAAAACGCAGCCGTGTGG
This sequence comes from Desulfobacteraceae bacterium, assembly GCA_011390435.1. The sequence continues at coordinate 2,475 of JAABSK010000112.1, forward strand.
CTGCCGATAAAATCCGAAAACTGGGCCGGGACATCGGCATCCAGCGGATTGTTGTTCTGGGAAACCGGATTCGCTCGGACGCAGACAAACAATTGATCAAAGACAGTATGCCGGACTATGAAATCTTAGGGTTTATTCCGGAAATGGAAGAGATTGTCAATTCAGACCGGAGTGGTAAACGGCCGTTTGATGACATCACCCAGATCCCAGAAGAACTTAAGGATGTCACCCGGAAGCTGATGGCCCTGTCAACGTCCTGAACCGACAGATCATTTTGCTTCGAATGCTGCAATGGTGGTATCGAGCATCCGGTTGGAATATCCCCATTCATTATCAAACCAGGCCTGGATCTTGATCAGTCGTTTTTTGCTTACCCGGGTCTGGTGCAGATCAATGATGGCAGATCTCGGATCATGGTTGAAATCACAGGACACCAATGACTCGTCCGTCACCCCCAGGATACCCTTTAATCTACCCTGAGCTGCAGCTGTCAGTTCTGCATTGATGGTTTGGGCATCTGTATCCATGCCTGAAAGGACCGTGATATCCATGATCGACACATTGGTTGTGGGAACACGGATGGCCAGGGTTTCAAACCTGCCGGCCATGGCCGGCAGAATTTTTGCGATTCCCCGCTCCAGGGCGGTACTCACTGGAATGATAGAATGCAGGGCAGACCGTGTTTTCCGAAGATCCCTGTTGTAGGCGTCGATGACAGGCTGATCGTGCATTGCTGAATGGATCGTGGTAATGCTGCCGCTTTGAATTCCAAACCGTTTTTCCAGAACATCGATCACTGGGATCACACAGTTGGTGGTACAGGATGCATTGGAGATGACGGTATGCATCCTGCGCAGGATATGATGATTCACCCCGTACACAATGGTGGCATCCACATCATCCGCTGCCGGCTGGGAAAAAATCACCTTTCCGGCTCCGCAAAGCAGATGGAGCTCTGCAGACTGCCGGTCATTGAAAATCCCTGTGCAGTCAAGAACAACATCAACGCCCAGATCTTTCCAGGGCAGATTCATGATGTTTTTTTCCTGAAGGATCTGAACCCTTGTATTGCCGATCACCAGAGCATTTTTTTCCTGACGGACCTCAAGGGGAAACCGGCCGTGGGTTGAATCGTATTTGGTCAGATGATAGATGGTCCTGGCATCTGCGATTTCATTGATAGCTGCAAGATGAATCCGGCCTGAAAACACCTCAGACTCAAAAAGAGCGCGGGTCACACACCTTCCAATTCTGCCGTAACCATTGATTGCCAGATTGATTTTCATGATTTTTTCAACCGGATAAACGAGACCAGCAGGGACGGAATCACCAGCAGTGTGAAAAGGGTTGACATGGCCAGCCCACCCAGCAGGATCGAACCCAGACCCCGGTACAGTTCACTGCCGGAACCGGTGGAGAGCACCATGGGTGTCATGGCCAGCAGGCTGGTGGTGGCACTCATGAAAATCGGCCGGATCCGTGTTTCAACAGCACTGGCAACAGCAGCTTTCCCTTCCAGTCCGTAGTACCGGACATTGTTCAATGACTGATGCACCACCAGAATCGCATTGTTTACCACTGTTCCGATCAGGATAATAAACCCCAGCATGCTCAGCACATCAAATCCCTGCGGCGCAACAAAGGCATTCACCGCCCACAGACCCACAAATCCGCCGGCAGCGGCAAGGGGAACGGAAAACAGGATGATAAACGGATAGATAAAATTCTCAAACAGCGCCGACATGAGCAGGTAGGTGATCACAAGGGCCAGCAGGAGGTTCCACTGGAGCGCTTCCCTGGTTTGAACCAGCTTGTCGGCATTTCCCCCAACAGTCACCTTTACATTTTGAAGCGCGCCATCACGACGCAATTGCGGGATGATCTGATCTGTGATCTGGTCCATGGCTTCCTGAAGCGCCAGGGTTTCAGGAGGTGTGACCTGAAGAGTGATGGTGCGGTCCCGCTCCAGGTGGTTAATCTGTGGCATCCCTTCCCCATAGGAGATATCAGCAACATCCCTGACCTTGATCAAATCCCCGAAGCGGTTCACAATGGTGCTGTTTAAAATATCTTCAGGAGATGCACCAGACTCCTCTCCGGCCTTCAGGACCAGATCCACCTGTTTGATACCTTCCGGCCGGTAGGCGTCAATGATACGTCCGTCCATCAGGATATCCACGTAAATCCCCAGTTCTGCTTCTGTCATTCCATTGGCTGCCAGCTTTTCCCTGTTGGGAATAAAATTCACCTCAGGATAACTGGCTTCCAGTGACGGTACCGGCCGGACCTGGGTGTGATCCATCGTGTTCTGAATCTCTCCGAAAAGGGCATAGGCCGCCGGCAGAATATCGTTCATCTGATCTCCTGAGATATTCACATCCACAGTTCGTCCCTTTCCGATACCGGATTCAAAAATTCCCGCCTGGATACTGACCCCGAAAACCCCTGGAATCGAGCGGATAATCCGCGTAAACAGCTCGATCAACTCACCGGCACGGGTGTCATGCACACTGATTCCTCCAAAAAGGGTGATGCGGTCTGCTCCCACATAAAACATGTGACGGATCTGAGGATACCCATCTTTTCCATCCTCCTTGAAATAGGGGGACGCCTCTTGATACACTTTTTCACCCATGGATTTGAGCTTTTCCACAGAATACCCGGGCGGGGGGATCAAGATGTTCAAAATAAGATTTCGATTGCCCTGGGGCAGGTATTCCGCACTGGGCATGAGCCACACTGTCAGGGTGATGGAAAGGAGGGTAAACCCGACAATCGTTGCCATACGGGTGCCGATGTTTTTCATGCAGATCATACTGGCTGTATACACTCCCTTAGAAAGCATCGGTCCGATCACACTGGTCTGCATCCGGGACTTGGGTTTCAGCGTATTGTTGTTTTGATACAGCAGATGAAAAAGAGTTGGAATCACGGAAATGGAGACAATGAGACTGAGCACGATAGAGGATGTAATGGCGATGGCAATGTCCCGGAACAGCTGACCGGCCTCTTCCTGCATAAAGATAACCGGTAAAAAAACTGCCACAGTGGTGGCAGTAGAGGCCAGGACCGCACCCCATACCTCTTTGGTCCCGTCATAGGCTGCATGAAAAGCATCTTTTCCCAGCTTGCGGTGCCGGTCGATGTTTTCCAGCACCACAATGGAATTGTCCACCAGCATGCCCACAGCAAAGGAAATCCCAGCCATGCTGACCACATTCAGGTTTCTTCCCATCAGCCATAAAAAAACAAAACACCCGATGGCAGACACCGGAATGGCAATCCCGGTAACCAGTGTCGCCCGGACACTTCTTAAAAACGTTAACAACACGCAGACAGCCAGGAATCCGCCGATGAGAATATTGCGCTTTACCACGCCGATGGCGGTGTTGATATACGGCCGTTGATCATATACAATTTCAAGTTCAAGGTGCTGATCTCCCAATACGCTGTCATTGAGATCTGCAACAGCAGCCTCATAGGCATCGGTAATTTCAAGAACATTGGCGCCCTTCTCTTTTCTGACCCCCACCACGATAACCGCTTCCCCGTTGCTCAGCACGGATGCGTCCTGTTTCTTATATCCCTGCCGGGCGGTTCCCACATCCTTGAGGTAAACCCGGTGAATGCCGTCATCAAAAATCACCACATTCAAAACATCTTCAGGTGTCTGAAACTGACTGATGGTCCGGATACGATAATTTTTTTTATCCATCCCCAGAATGCCGGCAGAAATATTCTGGTTTGCCGTGCGAATCGATGAAATAATCTGGTTGATTGCAAGATTGTGCCGGGCCATTTTTTCTGCATCAACAATCACATCCAGGGTATTTTCCGTTCCCCCGAACACCAGCAAAGAGCCGACCCCGTTGATGCGTTCAAGATCCTGGCGGATATTGTCTTCAAAAAATGTTTTAAATTCATTGATGCTCCGGGTATTTTCAGGAAGTGTTCGCAGCACAGACCAGATCACAGGCGAGCTGTTTGCCCCTGAAGATTCGATCATGGGCTGGTCTGTATTTTCCGGATAATCCCCCACCTCGGACAATTTGTTTGACACCCTGAGCAGGGCATCATCCAGGTCGGTTCCCAGGGAAAAGGAAAGGGTAATGGTTCCCAGGCTGTTGTAACTGGAGCTTTCCATTTCTGTCAGCCCCTGAAGCCCCTTTAATACCCGTTCCTGTTTTTCAATGATCTCCTTTTCAATTTCATAGGGAGTTGCCCCGTACCAGGTGGTGTTCACGGTAATCATCGGGGTTTCCACATCCGGAGTGAGCTGTACCGGCAGTTTATTCAGACCGATCACCCCGAACATGACCACCATGATGACACCAACAGCAACGGTTACCGGCTTTTGGATAAAAAACTGTATGATATCCATTTAGCGCTCCTCAATGACCGTCACCGGCTGATCCGGCTGAAGGCGCTCGTTTCCTTCCACAACCACAAGCGTCTGGGAGGTGACCTGATCATGATCCACTCCGATTAAATCACCCATGTACCGGACAACATTCACTGGCAGTTTTACCGCTTTTCCATCAATAACGGCATATACCACATCATTTCCCTGATCCTTGATCAAGGCATCCCTGGGAATCATTGCCAGAACCTCGGGATTTCCCGCAGCCACATTCACCGTGGCAGACATGTTCTGGGCAATGGTGATCTCAGGCAGTACCGGAATCTGAATGATTAAAAACACATTCTTGGTTTTGGCATCGGCAATCGGCGATATTCGATGGATGGTTCCGGATACCGCCTGGTCGTAGGCATGAATCAAAACCCGTACCTGCTGGCCTGCAGACAGAAACCGGATCTGCTCTTCTGAAACCGGAACCCTGACAAACAGATCCTGGATCGATCCGATATCCATCACTGCTTTGCCCTGGCTGACCCATCCGCCAACATCAACATTTTTTTTCAATACAACGCCGTCAAACGGCGATGAAATGATACTTTTCTCTTTTGTGATCTGCAGTTTTTCAAGACTGGAGCGGGCAGTGGCCTGCTGCAGCAATGCCTCATCCAGCGCAAACCGCACATCATCATAGGCAGTTTCACTGGCTGAGCCTTTTTGAAACAGGGATTCAATCCGCTGAAAATTTTTCTCCAGATGGGCGATCTGCAACCGGGAACGTTCAATCTGCTGACGATGGATCTGTATCTCCTTTTCAAGGATCCGGGTATCCAGCTGTATTAATGGCAGGCCTCTGGAGACGACATCTCCTTCCTGTGCATCAACAGACGCGACCAGACCGGATACCTCAGAAGAAACATGGGAAATCCGGTCATAGTAAAAAACCCCCAGAAATGAATTATCAGGCAGGATTTCCTGAGAATAAACCTTTGAAACCACTACCCGGGCTGGATTCTGCCCTGCGGCAAATCCAGCGGAAATGATCAATACCCCTAAAACAGCC
>JAABSK010000113.1 GCA_011390435.1 Desulfobacteraceae bacterium
CTTCTGATTATGTGACAAAGCCGTTTAATCTTGATTCCATCCTGGCAAGGATTCACCGGATTGCCAGGGAAAAGAAGAAGCTGATCGACCTGAAAAAAACAAATCAGGAGCTGTGCTGTGCGATTGACCGGGCAAACACGCTGGCACGGGAAGCAAAAGAAGCGTCCAAAGCCAAAACGTTTTTTCTGGCCAGCATGAGTCATGAAATCCGAACGCCGTTGAATGGCATTGTCGGGTATACGGATATGCTCCTGGATACCCGGCTTGATCAAGAACAGAAGCTGTATTTAAAACGCGCGAAAAATTCTTGTGATACCCTCTTGTGCGTGGTGAATGATATTCTGGATTTTTCAAAGGTTGAAGCAGGCCAGCTCACCCTGGAACATATCCGTTTTGATCCGGAAGTGGTCTGTTTTGATACCATTGATGTGGTAAGAACCCGTGTGGATGAATCAAACGTATCCCTCAGGGTATTGATTGGCGATGATGTGCCGGGTTTTGTGATCGGGGATCCCCACCGTTTCCGGCAGGTTCTGCTGAATTTGTTGAGCAATGCTGCAAAATTTACATCAACAGGATCAATCACCCTGCGCATGGATACCCGGAAGCGTGCATCTGGGCATTGCCTCCTTGGCATCCGTGTTTCCGATACCGGTATCGGGATTGCCCAAAACAAGCTGACACAGATTTTCAGCCCCTTTGTTCAGTCAGATGACGGCACTGCCAACCGGTATGGCGGAACCGGACTGGGGCTTGCCATCAGCAAGAATATCGCCCGGAAAATGGGCGGCGATCTCTGGGCTGAAAGCGTTGAAAATACCGGGTCAACGTTTCATTTTACTGCCAGTTTTGAGATCGGGGAACAGAGGGCTGCTGACCGGGTACGGCTGGCAGCGCTGAAAGGGAAAAATGCTCTGCTCCTCAGCCCGGTTGAAAAAATCTCTCCCATTCTGCCCCACGAGCTGTCTCTTTGCGGGCTGAATGTGGTTTCTCTGGCTTTTTCACAACTGGATCATTTTTTGATGCAGCATCCGGAACCCCCGGTTGATGTTGTGATTGTTGATTTTAACAGTCATGACAAGCAGATGATCCAGCAGTGCATCGACACCTGCCAGGACGTCTGGGACAGGTGCATCCCTTTTGGTCTTATTGCCTGCGCCATTCCTGTTCCCGGTATTGCGCAGATCTTTCATCAGGCTGGTTTCAATGGCTTTCTGCCAAAACCCGTATCCAGAAGAAAGCTGTTTGACATGATTGCCTATGTGATCGGGGTGAAAACATCAGAACCTGGCCGGGTTCAGAAAACAGAAGAAATTGTGACAACCCACCTGCTGAGCGAGAACCGGAAAAACAATGCATCTATTCTTCTGGCAGAAGACAATCCAGTCAACCAGAAGATGACGCAGCTGATGCTGTCCAAAGCGGGGTACTGTATTGACATTGCAGCTGATGGCCAGGCAGCTGTGGATAAATACACAGCAGATCCTGATGCTTATGATCTGATTTTTATGGATATCAATATGCCGAAAATGGATGGATTTGAGGCGACGCAGCAGATCCGTGCGTTTGAAAAGCAGCATCCAAAATTCAAGAGGGTTCCGGTGCTTGCCCTGACTGCAAACGTCCTGGAGGATTTCAGACAGAAATGTGCTGCTGCCCGGATGGATGATTTTTTAACCAAGCCCATCAAGCGGGATGTCGTGTTTACCGCCATCCAGAAATGGACAGGGCACGCATCTTCGCAATAATGTGTTCAGCTGGTCGCAGATGGTTTGAATTCAGATTTGTCAATATTGAATTTTTTCATTTTTCCATATAAACCCCTTGGATGGATTCCTGCGATTTCAGCGGTTTTGCCAATTTTTCCGCCGGTTTTTTTTAACAGAGCTTCCAGGTATTTCTTTTCGATCTGCTCATATACTTCCTGCTTGATCTGCGCCAGTGTCTTGTCCTCCCATTGTTCAAACACCTGATGTTCCGGCAGAAAAAAATCAGACAAGCCGGTTTCGCCACGGTGAAATGTGCCGGGAAGGTTTTCAATCGAGATGGTATCGGATTTGCACAATAAGATTGCCCGCTCAATCACATTCATCAGTTCCCGGATATTGCCCGGCCAGCTGTATCTGCACAACGCTTCAATGGCAGACGGAGAAAACCGGGAGATCTCCCTTCCGATTTTTTTGTTGTAAACATTTAAAAAATGGTTGGCCATCGAAGGGATATCCTCTTTGCGGCGGCGTAAGGGGGGCAGGGTCAGTGTGATCACTCCGAGCCGGTAATACAGATCCTGACGGAAGTTGCCTTTTTCAATTTCCGCCTCAAGGTTGCGGTTGGTGGCGGCGATGACCCGGACATCCACCCATACCGGCTTTTCGCCTCCCACAGGAATGAATTCAAAATCCTGGAGCACCCGCAGCAGTTTTGACTGCATCTGCAGGGGCATCTCTCCGATTTCATCCAGAAAGATCGTTCCCTGGTGAGCCAGCTCAAATGCACCGCGTCTGGACCGGACCGCACCGGTAAATGCGCCTTGTTCATGTCCAAAGAGTTCGCTTTCAATCAATTGTTCGGGAATGGCTGCCATGTTGACAGCCACAAACGGTCCGGATGATCGGTGGCTTTCAGTGTGGATGGCCTTGGACAGGTGCTCTTTTCCGACCCCTGTTTCACCGAGGAGCAGAAGGCTTGCGTCACTGGTGACCACCTGTCGGGTTTCATCAAGAAAGATCTGCATCTCTTTGCTGTTGGAAACAAAATCATTCAATCTCGGCTGAATCCGTCCATGGGGATCAAACCGATCAGAGATGTAAAATTGCCGTCTGGACTCAAGAGTGCTTTCAATGGCTTCCAGCATGCTGTCGATGGGGATTCCTGAGTACAGCACCACATCAACTCCCAATGCAAACAATTTGGCATGGGCTTCAGAGGACTCTTTTTCATGCAGAACCATGGTAATGGGTTTTTCAGGCAGATCATTGAGCAGGGCGATGCTGGATTCCACTGGTTTGGGAATCAGGGCACGGCTGACAATAAATACATCTGAGCAGCTTCGAGCCAGATCCTGCCATGATTTTTTCTGCCGGTCATAAAATTTCAGTTGTACGTCAAGATCAGACAGTCTTTTTTCCAGGTCTGCCTGAAGTTTTTTTTCTTTAATGGCACAGGCCAGTCGTATCAGCATGGAGAACCTTATTGAATCGGTAATAAATTGCTGGTTTTGGGGCAGAGGGAACACACAGTGATTTCCCCTCAATATCCTTTTAAATAGCTGTTTTTGGACTGAAAATCAAATTAAATCTGAACGCTGATTGCTGCTTTGAGTTAAAAAAAGTAAAAAATTACCGATATGCTGTGGTTTAAAGTAATAAATTACCGAAAATTGAAAAACCCGTGGAGGTGGGTATCAGCATAACAAGTTGATTTTTAAAGATAAAATTTTTATTTTATCGATTGTGTCTTGTGGTACAGGTTATGCTATTGGCAGGTTCAGAATGGATATTTTATGCGCTTAAAGATTTAAATGGTCTAAAACAAAAAGGACAACAGTACGATGACCAGAGAGAACAGCAAAAAACCAAAACATAAAAGTCCCAAATTCAAAGAATCGCAGGATGAAGATTTCAGCTGGGAAGACAAAATTGATTTTCAGAATCGAAAAAAAAAACCTGGCAAAAAATTCCAGCGGAAAAATGTCAATAAAGACAAATGGTAGACGCGTAATTGAAACCGGTCGTTTAATTAAAAAGGATATATAAATGAACACAGCAGAAAAGATTGATATTGCCGAGGACGTATGGGGGATTGCATCATCTGTTGATATTTACGGCTGTGATCCGGCCACAATCAGAGATGCAGATCAGATCAAAAGGTTTGTTGTGGAACTGTGTGATCTGATCGAGATGAAACGCTTTGGTGAAACCCAGGTGGTGCATTTTGGAGAGGATGAAAAAGTTGCAGGTTTTTCAATGGTTCAGCTGATCGAAACGTCATTGATTTCCGCTCATTTTGCCAACAAGACAAATGTGGCTTATCTGGATGTATTCAGCTGTAAAGCCTATGATCCGGAAAAAGTACGGGCATTTGCCCAGAGCTTTTTCGGCGGCTCTTTTTCCAGACTGAATGTAACATACAGGTCTTAAGGTCAATATCATGAAGATGATGGTATATGAGGAACCTGACCAATGCCGTCTGATCTGGGAAAAGGCCTGGCCTGTCAACGGTCTTTTTGACCTTTGGCAGGTGCGCTCCTGCTTCCAGGACTCATTTTTACAACCCTTAAGATTCCACACCATTGAGCAGCACAATAAAATCATTGGATTCCTGCCGCTGTGCTGGAGTGATGAAGCTGGCGGATATGTCCAGTTTCCCGGAGAAACCTGGCGGGGGAAAACCTGGCTGGAGCAGAACCGGATGATTGCCACCCGGCCGGAAGTTCTGCAGGATCTTATGGATATGGTTCCCGGCTCTGTGCATCTGCGTTACCTGAACTGGTCAGAATTATTCGCTGGCCTTGAGCAGGTTACAGAAGATGAGGTGGGATATCTTTTTTATCCTGGAATGTATGATTTTTCCTTTGATCAGTACTGGCTGTGTTTTTCCGGGAAATCCAGAAAAAAGCTTAAAAAGGAACTGAACGATATACAGACGCGGCAGGTGGCGTATCGGTTTAACCATATACCAGACCTTGAACACCTTTTTTTAATGAATATCAATTCGTTTTGTGAGAATTCATATTTTACAGATGACCGGTTTTACAGGGCATTTGAAAACCTGGCCTCATTTTTATGGAAAATGGGGATGTTGAGAATCACCACGGTGCTGGTGGATGATCAGATTGCAGCAGTGGATATGGGGGCGATTTTCAAAAATACCTATACCCTGCTGGCCGGGGCCACCAGTCCGCAGGTCCATGGGATTGCAAAAGTGATCAACCTGCATCATATGGAATGGGCCTGTCACCAGAAATTTGATTGTGTTGATTTTCTTTGCGGAGACTTCAACTGGAAGAAACGTTTTCATCTCACGCCACGGCCGCTGTATGAATTACGCCTGGACCGGGCCGGTCATTTTTGCGACAGGGTTCTTCATGAACAGCACGCTGTCTGCGCTTAACCCCGATCGGGTGCTGGTGGTGGGTACCACCTCAGACTATATTCAGTGGATTTTGGATGCCTGCCCTGATCGGGCACTGTTTGTCACGGACCCGGAGATCCGGAAAAAAGCCGGAGAAAAACCACCGCAGCCTAACGAAGAACTGGTATGCCCGTTAAGCGATCTGGATGCTGTCATCCATCAGTTGACCGGGCATATCCAGCACTGGAAGCAGACCATCACAGGCGTGGTCTGCTTTGACTGCGAGAATATGGCACTTGCGTCGCGGCTTGCACAATTTTTCAATCTTGACTATCCAGATGTGGATGTTATTGAACGGTGCCGGAACAAACACCTTTCCAAGCAGATTTGGCGACAGAACAATGTTCCCTGTCCAGATACTGAAGCGGTGGACACGATCAAGGATATTTTCAAATTCATGGACACCGCACCGGAAGGCCTTGTTCTAAAGCCTTTTTTCGGCAGCGGCAGTGAACTGGTTTTTATGTGCAGGAATCAAACCGAAGCGAAAAATGCGTTCCATACCATTCAACACGGCTTGAAAAAAAGGTTGGAAAACCCCCTTTTCCGTACATCCGGCTGCCATCCGCATCTGATGCTGGCAGAAAAAATGATTTCAGGACCGGAATTCAGCTGTGATTTTATTGTGGAAAACCATGCCGTTGTCATCATTCGGATGACCCGGAAGATTAAATCTGCCAGTCTGCCTTTTGGAACCGTTTCCGGATACATGATTCCGGCACACCTGCCGGAAAATATTCCTCAGGCGAAACTGGAAATCATTTTACGAGATGGGGCGGCTGCCCTGGGAATTCAACGGGGAATCTGCATGGTGGACTTTATTGTCAACCAGAACACCCCTGTGTTGATTGAAATGACGCCGCGGCCAGGTGGTGATTGCCTGCCCCAGTTATTAAAAGCTGCCGGCAACCTGGATATTCTGAGCCTGGCACTTGATTTTGCTGAAAAAAAACCAGTGAACCCTGTCAGATCAGATCGATTCAAACTCCATGTGGGATTTCGGATTCATGCGGAAAAGGGCGGGGTTTTAAAAGGGGTTAACATTGATGCATTGAAAGATGAAAAAAGGGTGAAAAGTATATCATTGAGCAAGTCTGCCGGACATGTGATTGCCATGCCACCGGAAGACTATGACTCATGGCTTTTGGGTCACATGATCATTGTACCGGATTCAAAGAAATTTCCTGAAGCCCAGAGTTTTTTGATGGCAAAGCGTGTGAAGGTGGAAATCGAATCATGACCAACGAACATCCCCTGGCAATTCCGATTCCCAAAAAACTGCTTGAGCAGTTTGCAGGCTGTTTTTTTGATCGGAAAAACCATTTTCTGGCAGCAGTCCGCCAGTTTGGCTCTCCGCTTTATGTACTGGAGCCGGAGGTGCTCAAGATCCGGGCAGATCAGTTTCAAAATGCGTTTGATGCGGTTTTCCCCCATACGGGCTATTACTATGCCATGAAAAGCAACAACCTGCCGTATGTATCCAGGACCCTTCTGGAAAAAGGGTTTGGTCTTGATGTGTCAAGTGGGGCGGAGCTTCAGACAGCCCTGGACCTTGGTGCACATGATATTGTTTTCAGCGGTCCTGGAAAAACAGATCCGGAACTGGAGCTGGCAGTGGATCATTGTGAATCCGTTACCATACTGATGGACAGTGTCGGCGAATGTCACCGATTAAAAGCCATTGCCGCAAAAAAACAGGCACGGGTCAATGTCGGTATCCGTTTAAACTGCAATCCTGAAGGGTTGTGGCGGAAATTCGGTGTCCTGCCGGAAGATCTGCTGACATTTTATACGGATATCCGCAACAGCAGGTGGCTTCAGTTTAAAGGGCTTCAGTTCCATTCATCATGGAACCTTTATCCGGATCGTCAGGCAGGCTTTATCCATGAGCTGGGCCGGCTGCTTGAAACCATGCCCCAATCTTTTCTGGCCGAATGTGCTTTTATTGATATCGGTGGTGGGTACTGGCCTTCCCAGGGAGAATGGATGATCACACAGGACCGGTTGCATCATGAATATCATCAAGCCGCATCCATTGAGGATTTTGCTGCCTGTCTTGGCCGGGCTTTTGAACAGGCGGTCTTTCCGCTGCTGGATTGCAGAATCTGTTTTGAGCCGGGGCGCTGGGTCTGCAATGATGCCATGCACATCCTGCTGCAGGTCGTTGACAAAAAAGCCCATGACCTGGTGATTACAGATGCTGGAACCAATATGATCGGCTGGGAGCGGTTTGAGGTGGATTATTTCCCGGTGTTAAACCTGTCGCAACCAGCACTTGATGAGAAACCCTGTCATATTCTGGGTTCCTTGTGCACCCCCCATGATGTCTGGGGGTATGCATATTTTGGCAGGGATATACAGGAAAAGGATGTATTGATGATCCCCACCCAGGGGGCATACACGTATAGTTTAAAACAACAGTTTATTAAACCGCTGCCAAAAGTGGTTATCATGGATCCGGCCGGCACTTGCCAGCCGGAATGAACAAGTGGATTGAAAGATGAAAGCACGGAAAAAACAAAATACTCTGTCTTCTGATTTTTGTCTGGGATGTGGTGCGCTGTTGGCACTGAATTCCAGTGTGTGTCGTTCCTGCGGTTTTGACAACAGCTTTGAACATTATGAGGATATTGTCACAGACGAGATTACAACTGATGATCTGGATGAGCCGTTTGCTCTCGAGGATGACCCTGGGTATTGACCGCGTCTGTCAGTACATCCCATGAGTGATATCACGGGTGATTT